>NZ_JBYKYF010000362.1:0-2679 GCF_057736855.1 Sporomusa sp. | reverse complement strand
AAAAACATCACCTTTCTGCTGCCAAGTAGGAGCCATATTCATTCCGCCATCAACGTATAGTACCTCATAAAAATTCTAAGAACAATCACCAGTGCCCTCTCCCTTAGCAAATTCGGGAAAGTAATTCATACTGGTCTTTTTCCATTCTCGGGTGCTGAAAAGTAAAACATATTGATCTAGTCCAGCAGCTTTGGCCAATGTATCGGCTAACGCCCGGCATTCCTCACGAGTATGAGCATGGAGCATAGTATAAAAATTATAAGGCCATTCAGGCTGTGAAATTCGTGAATAACAATGGGTAACAGCTCGATACCCGGACATTAGCTTTCCAACCTCTGCAAGCCGTGTTTCTGGCACATTCCAGACACACAATGCATTAGCGGCATACCCCACTTCCCGGTGCCGTAATACAGCGCCGATTTTGCGCAACCAGCCCATTTTACGATAGTTATCAAGTCTTGCCAGCAGTTCCTGTTCGCTAATACCAATTTTCTCCGCCAATACTCGATAGGGTTCAGACACGAGCGGAAAGTCACATTGCAAAACAGCAATTATTTTTTTGTCTAGGTTATCTAACATAAAACACCTCGCAGGTTATTCATCACTACGCTAATACCGTATGTTTATAAATTAAACTCGACACTTACTTTATATTTTTCTATGGCAGGAAGGCTAAGCAACCCTTCCACCCCCGGTAAACAGCGAATTTTTTCCAGAATGCGATCCTGCTCAGCTTGTTCGGCAGTAAGAAGAGTAAACCAAAGATTATATTCGCCTTCACGCTCGTAGTTATGAGTTACACCAGGATAAGCATTTATGGCCTGAGCAACGGCGGCAATCTGCTCGGAACAGACTTTTACCGCAACCAGCGTACTAACATACCCCAAGCGGGCAGAGTCGAAAAAAGTACCAAGCCGTCTTATATAGCCATTGTCTTTGAGCCAGCCCAATCGTTCCAGTACCGTATGTTCCTCAACATGTAGCCACTCGGCTACTTTCGCATAAGGCCTTGGTTCCAGCGGTAGCCTGGTTTGAATAATATTAAGCAACTCTTTATCAAATTGGGTTAGCATAGATATCCTCCCGACTTTGACTATAAGTAAAGGGACAGCCGGCTGACTGTCCCCTCCGTATATGCTTTTATTTTAACAAAATATTCTTAATAACGTCAAGAAGTTCATCCCGCCCCGTGTTGGTTACTGCTGAAAAGGTGATTATACGACCATCGGGATTAAGTTGCCGCATGTTAATACCTTTCGCAATAGCCTGGACTTGCTGCTGAATGCGGCTCTTGGAAATTTTATCAGCTTTGGTAGCAACCACCTGCACAGTAAGACCATGCTGTATTAACCACTGATAGACGTTACTATCACTTTCCATGGGTGGATGGCGTACATCAATCAATTGACATACCAGCTTAAGACGGTTGGATGTTAACCAATATTCTTCAATAAATTTAGACCATGTAGCCTGAGCTGACTGTGCCCTTTTAGCATACCCATAGCCAGGCAAGTCAACCAGCATAAATTCTAAGCACGATTGGTCGGGCAATTTGCCTGTCACCCGGAAAAAATTAATCGTCTGGGTTTTTCCCGGTGTGCTGCTAGTATGAGCCAGCCCTTTGCGACGGCATAAAGCGTTAATGAGCGACGATTTGCCAACATTAGATCGCCCAATAAACGCTATCTCTGTCAGATCACCTTGAGGATATTGACTGGCGTTAACAGCGGAAGCAGCAAAACTAGCATTGATAATATTAAAAGAAACCGTGTCTGTCATTACTCTTTCACCATTGCAGTTTGCAGCACTTCATCCATGTGTTCAACAAACACAAATTCGAGATTCCGTTTGACATTTGCCGGAATTTCGTCAATATCACGTTTGTTTTCTTTAGGCAGCACAACGGTTTTAATTCCTGCCCGATGCGCGGCAAGTACTTTTTCCTTAATGCCGCCGACAGGCAGCACTCTACCGCGGAGAGTTATTTCTCCCGTCATGGCTACATCGCTTCTAATCGGTTTGCCAGTCAATGCGGATGCAACAGCAGTTGCCATAGTTATGCCGGCAGACGGACCATCTTTGGGAATAGCTCCCTCAGGCAGATGGATATGAATATCCAGTTTTTCGTGGAAATCTTCTTCAATTCCCATTTCTTTAGCTCGTGACCGAATATAACTGAACCCGGCTTGTGCCGATTCTTGCATCACATCACCTAATTGACCAGTTAAGGTAAGTTTCCCCTTGCCCTTCATGGTTGAAATCTCCACAGCCAGTACATCACCACCAACTTCTGTCCAAGCAAGGCCGGTAGCAACTCCTACCTGACTGTCTTTTTCGGCTTGCGCGTGGCGATATTTAGGAGCTCCTAGGAAAGTATGCAAATTTTGTGTTGTAAATTTAATCACAGGCCCTTGGCCCTGGACAATCTTACGCGCCGCCTTACGGCAGAGATTTGCAATATTGCGCTCAAGATTTCGAACACCAGCCTCACGGGTATAGTCACGGATGATTTTGGCGATGGTGCTTTCAGAAAATGAAATCTGCTGAGGCGTGAGTCCATGATCGGTTGTTTGTTTGGGAATAAGATAACGTTTAGCAATTTCTATTTTTTCTTCTTCGGTATAACCGGCAATACTGATAACTTCCATTCGGTCTAATAAGGGTTTAGGAATATTATGC
>NZ_JBYKYF010000361.1:0-2685 GCF_057736855.1 Sporomusa sp. | reverse complement strand
TGCGAAGTGCCGATTAATTTTGTTCAGGCGGCATTGGGGGATGAAATTGAAGTCCCTACACTTGATGGCAAAGTTAAACTTAAGATACCAGAAGGCACTCAAACAGGTACAGTGTTCCGTATCAAAGATAAAGGTATTCCGCATTTGCGTGGCCATGGACGTGGCGATCAGCATGTGCGGGTTAAAATAGTAACTCCGAAAAAACTAACTGAACGACAGAAAGAATTATTGCGGGAATTTGCTCAAGCTGGCGGTGTTGAACCGACTTCGGAAGAAAAAGGTTTTTTTAAAAAGTTTAAAAATGTCTTTAGTGTTATGTAATTCGAATTAAACGATGTGTAAGGGGCGATGGCGCATGAAATGGGCTGAGATCAGCATTCAAACATCCCATGAGGCTACCGAAGCGGTAGCTAACATTTTCCATGATCTAGGAGCAAGTGGGGTAGTCATAGAAGATCCAGAATTGATTAATAGCTATCGACGCTCAGGTACCTGGGATTATTGCGACATCCCCGAGGAATTAGAAACAGAAGTCGTAACTATTAAGGCTTATTTGCCGGTTGATGAATTTTTGGATGATAAATTGCGTGTATTTGAGGAAAGTGTTAACAGGTTGCATGAACATAACCTTGATAAAGGTCGAGGCTATATTAACTGTCGTGAAGTACAGGAAGAAGATTGGGCTTCCTCTTGGAAAGAATATTTTCACCCGGTGCGGGTAAGTGAGCGTATTGTGATTAAGCCGTCATGGGAAGACTATTTGCCGTTAGAAGATGATATCGTTATCGAATTGGATCCGGGAATGGCCTTTGGAACCGGAACACACCATACGACTTCCATGTGCATTCGCTGCTTAGAAGAGGTTATTAAACCTGGTCATATTGTTTTTGATGTTGGCACGGGTTCTGGCATATTGGCAGTGGCTGCGGCTAAGCTTGGCGCAGCACGCGTTCGGGCCGTTGATCTTGATCCTGTAGCCGTGCGGGTAGCTCAAGAAAATGTCGCGATAAACAAGGTAACGGCAACAGTTGAGATTACCCAAGGCGACTTGTTGACTGGAATAGATGGCAAGGCGGATATAATCGTTGCCAATATTATTGCTGATATCATTATAAAAATGCTGCCTGACATCCGCACACGTCTGGCAGAGGATGGTTTATTTATTGCTAGCGGCATTATCTCAGAACGTTTGAGTGATGTTACCGCTGCAATTATTGATAACGGATTTGTTATTGATAAAGCCATTGAAGAAGGCGGCTGGGTGGCCATTGTGGCCAGCAGCCCCAAACGTTAGGAGGCGCGATATATGCGCCGTTTCTTTATTGATACACCCATTACCCAGACTATGATGATTACCGGACCAGACGCCTGGCATATTGCTACCGTGCTCAGACTTACTGCAGGTGAAACGGTCTTACTATCTGGAAAGGACCGAAAAACCTGCCAAGCGGAAATTACTAAGGTGAGTCCAGAAGCTGTACAACTCAGATTACTTTCATTCACTGAAGATCATACTGAGCCACCGATTGCGGTTTATTTAGTGCAGGGGCTGGCCAAAGGGGAAAAAATGGATTTTATTATCCAAAAAACAGTAGAGCTTGGGGTTTGTGGCATCGTTCCTGTGGCTACAGATCATTGTGTAGTTCGATATGATGCTGCCAAGCAAGTAGATAAAGTGACCCGCTGGCAAAAGATCGCACGGGAAGCGGCTAAACAATGTGGCCGAAGCCATATACCCCCAATATATCCCATAACCCGTTTGCAAGATGTGCTTATAAACCAGGAATTTTCTGCTGCCAAAAAAATTATGCTGTATGAGGGCCAAGCTTCTTCTGGTTTAAAACAAGAGCTTATGCAATCCAGGGCAACCGTATATCTGCTCTTTATAGGACCAGAAGGCGGTTTCAGTGAAGCGGAAGTAAGTGTATGCCAGGAACATGGAGTTAGTATTGTTACAATGGGACCACGAATTATGCGTACAGAAACAGCAGCTTTAGCGGCTTTAGCGGCGCTCATGTATGAGTGTGGTGATTTAGGGGGGAAAGACTATGCGGCACGTTGCGTTTACAACACTGGGCTGTAAAGTAAATCAATTTGAAACAGAAGTCATGGAAGGCCTTTTTAAGGCCAAGGGCTATAAAACGGTTGGTTTTGACGAAAAAGCAGATGTTTATGTTATTAATACCTGTTCGGTCACCAATCTCGGAGAAAAAAAATCACGCCAACTGATTCGGCGTGCTAATAGGCTTAACCCTCATGCTGTTATTGCTGTTGCAGGCTGCTATTCTCAAGTTTCGCCTGACCAAGTGGCTCAAATTCCGGGTGTTGACGTTATTGTCGGTACTCAGGACAGGGCACGGATTGTAGAGCTGGTAGAAGCTGCTCTGGCTAATAATCGGACAGTACAGGTTAATGCGGTTACTGATATTATGCAGGCTCAGGAATTTGAAGATATTCCCTTGTTTACTATGCCAGGACGCACGCGAGCTTTTCTTAAAATACAGGAAGGATGTACCAACTTTTGTACTTATTGCATTATTCCGTATGCCCGTGGGCCGCTGCGGTCGCGGCCACTTGCCAGCATTGCCACTGAAACAGAAAAACTAGTGGTTGCCGGTTTTGCTGAGATTGTATTGACAGGTATAAATTTGGGGGTATATGGTCGTGGTTTTTCCAACGGGGAAA
>NZ_JBYKYF010000360.1:0-2686 GCF_057736855.1 Sporomusa sp. | reverse complement strand
ATCAAGCTGGCATAACAGCCCTGCTATTACACCAGCCGCATAGGCATCACCGGCTCCAGTTGGATCAGTAAACCTCGAAGGTGGAACAGCAGGGACAGTACACTCATAAGTTCCGGAACCCCTAGTAAGCACCCTGCTTCCATCAGCACCACGAGTTATGAATATAGCACTCAGGGGAAACTCAAACAGCTCAGTGATACTACACCTATTGATATACTTCAGTAGATAAGTAGCCTCATCCTCATTACAAATTAAGATATCTGTATTGACTAGTATGTCCACAGCTGATCCTGGGATCGCTCCGCACACAATTGTAATACATCCCCTTGACCTGGCTATGCGGGCAAGTTCGACACTGCCTATACCAATAACCGGGGCAACAACAAATATATCATGGGGTTGAAGGTTTATGCCGTCCGGGATATCTTTCTGTTTACTTGCCCCCACCCCGCCAGAATAGGAGAAGCATAGGGCGCTGCCATCACGGCTATAGAATAGAAAGCAATGACCAGCCTTACGCGCCGGGTCCACTACAATACCTGAAAGATTTACTCCTGTGTCCTTGAGCCACTGCTCGTATTCAGAGCCAATGAAATCTTCGCCAACGCTGTGTATCGGCGTGCTTGCCCACCCCAATCGTGCAAGGGCCACAGCTATGTTAAATGCCGAGCCACCGTAATAAACCTTGCCCGACACGCTGGGGCAATCAAGAATCTCTGCATACTTGCCTGGGACTGCCTCTTCAGAAATAGGATAGATATGATCATATATAGCTGCGTTGCCAACTACGTACACCTGTTTTTTTACATTCTTACCGTCGCTCATATTTTCTCCCCATTCCTAAATTCGCTTCCAAACTTCACTATTGAATTACCATTGCGTGCCTATTTAAGAATAATATTGACTTTTATCAAATCCTCCACCAATTGGAAGCTCTTAAGGTCCCAGCAAATTGCGAATTACGCACTCCCTAAAGTGGTAGGGTAGCCCGCATATCTGGCTCTTGTTCTTACCAAAGTTAGTGTTTCCTAAACTCTTTTACACATCTGCAAACCGTAAGACGAGGTTTTGGTAATTTGGCCACCTTGGGTATACACTTAGGAAGGCTAACGTCTTTCTCTAGGTAACACTGGCGATTCCTGACCTAACAATTTGTTGACCGCCTCCCGTGTAGGCAACGACGCTTGCGCACCAAAGCGGGTGGTAGTAATGGCGCCAGCAGCGTTGGCCAGCTTCAAGGCTTCTCTTAGAGGTTGACCTTCGGCCAAACCTACCGCCACGCCGGCATTAAAGGCGTCGCCTGCCGCGGTACTGTCCACGGCCTTCACCCGAAACCCATCAATATGTTCCATAACGTTCTCTTCAGCCCATAGCACTCCCCGCGATCCTAACTTGATTAATACTGCTTTCACACCAAGACCCAGGATCTCGGCTGCGGCCAATCGGGCGCTTTTCACATCGAAAATACAACGGCCACTAAGCTTTTCAGCCTCCCTTTCGTTGGGCGTTAATACGTCAACACAAGTCAACAGCGATGGGGGTAGGGGCTGGACCGGGGCCGGATCAAGAATTACCGTCTTGCCCAGTTCGCGGGCCAGGGAAGCAGCGAAGCTTACCGTTTCTAAAGGTATTTCCAGTTGTAGCATTACAACGCTGGCCTCCTTGATGAGCTCCTTGGCCCTCATAATATCTTCCGACCGGCAGAGCCAGTTAGCACCCGGGGCCACGATAATCGAGTTTTCAGCCACAGCGTCAACGGAGATTAAGGCCACCCCCGTTGGCGCTTCCGGCCTTTGCTGCACAAAAGAAGTATCAACTCCATCCGCCGCCAGAGCTTGCAAAAGCGTTTTCCCAAATAAATCTCTCCCCACACATCCTACCATGGCTACGCTAGCGCCTAATCTAGCGGCAGCTACCGCCTGGTTGGCCCCCTTGCCCCCGGGTATCATACGGAAATCTTGACCATAAATTGTTTCTCCCCGAGCAGGCATTTTGTCCACTATTACCATCAGATCCATATTTAGGCTACCAATAACTACAATGTCTGCCATATCTTGTTTCCTTTCTTGCAGGTTGACTGTCTTATTATCAGTCTGGGTTGTAATACTACCTGTCGTGGTTCCTGCACCCCAGGGCTGTTAATTCGCTCCAGCAGGATCACGCACGCCGTCATACCCAATCGATAGACGGGTTGAGCCACTGTTGTCAAAGGGGGCTTTTCCAGCGCCGCCCATAAAATATCGTCATAACCAACAATAGAGATATCTTCCGGTACCCTCAAGTTCTTGCCTTCAATAGCCCTGTTGGCGCCGATGGCAAGCATGTCGTTGGCTGCAAAGACAGCACTGGGTTGCCTTCCCCCTTCCAGGAGATCTGTCATTTGTTTAAAACCACTTTCGTAAGTAAATTCGCCATAGCTGATCAGGCTGCGGTCTATAGGGACACCCTTTTCTTGATGAGCAAGAATATAACCCTGTTCACGCTCCCGCGTTGTGGAAATATCCATGGGCCCTCCCAAGAAGGCGATCTCCCTATGGCCTTCGTCTAATAAATGGGTCACCGCTTGATAAGCGCCGTTTATGTTATCGCAAAAAACGCTGTCCGCGGCCACCCCTTCTACCCGGCGGTCAATCAAGACCACCGGGATACCATTATTGACCACTTCCTGGATATACGAACTTTCGGA
>NZ_JBYKYF010000359.1:822-2700 GCF_057736855.1 Sporomusa sp. | reverse complement strand
GAAATAACTGTAAATAATCATGGCCAAAGTAGCTACACACAAGCCGGTAGCCGTAGCGATAAGCGCTTCCCCGACGCCGCCGGTAATGGCATGTGGCTGACCAGCTTTGATATTCATGATACTGAACGATTCAATCATACCGATAACTGTACCCAAAAGGCCAAGTAGCGGTGCAATGGTTACAATCGTGTCCAAGTGGCTAAGATGAGCCCGCAGACTGGCAACAGCCAAAGAGGCTTCACCCTCCAGTACACTTTCCACATTCGCGCAGCCGCGTTGCACATACGCAATGCCTTTGGCGGCAACGGTAGCAGCAATACCTGGAGTCTGCTGGCATAAAGCCTGCGCTTTTGCCCAGTCATCCTGCTCTAATAAAGGAGTAAGCTGCTCGATAAGCTCAGGCATATTGGTATCCATTTTTTTATAATAGAGAAACCGTTCCACGCCAATCGCCACCACCAGTGTGGAACAGGCTAAAAGCAAGTACATAACCGGGCCGCCTTGATGAAAAATGTGAAAGCATTCTGCGATAAAACTCATGTTTCTTCCCCCATTGTGTATATATTACTATTCATTCTGAAAATACTGCGGATAGGCAGCTCGGGCCACGTCCTGCACCCCGTACACAATGTACTGTGAAGTGGCAGTTAAGTGTCTGTCAGGTACCTCAACCAAATTGTTATTGCGAATGGCTTTTATTGACTGCAGCGCGGGGTCATTTTGCACATCCGCAGCAAATTTCTTTATATCGGTTTTGCCAGTATAATCCCATACAGGCAGCAAAATGAGATCCGGGTTAATACGCACAATTTGTTCTTTAGATAATACATCGTCACGTCCTAAACCGGCTTGCGCCGCACCTTCAATAACCCCAGCCTTACGGCAGATATCTTCAAAAGTGCTGCCTTTGCCGCCACCGTCGCCCATCAAGGAAAATCGGATAACTACCAACTGCTTGTCTGCTGGTATCTGTCGTACTTTTTCGTTAATTTGGGCCAATTGGCTTTCCATCTCTGCTACCACGCGTTCACCGGCCTGCTCTTCACCCACAACGCGCGCAATGGTTAGTATCGATTGTTTGACTTCATCAATAGTGGTTGCCGTTTTATAGATAAAAACCGGAAGCCCTGCTTCTCTAAGCGTTTGGGGCAATTCTGGCGGCAACCAGTCTGGCACAATAACAAGGTCTGGCTGGAGCGCAATAATACTTTCGGGATTGGCGCGTATCCTCTTAGGAACAACTTTCGCCTTTTCTACGATATTAGACAAACCACTATTATCAGCAAGATACGACAAGGCCGCAATACGCTCAGGCGCTACCAATTCCATGAGAATTTCATCAGTGCTAATGGATAGTGACAAGATTTTCTGTGGTTTTTGCGAAAGTTTCAATACATATCCAGTACTATCAACGACTTCATAAGCAACAGTTCCGCCTGGTGGCGAACTGTCACTATTTTTTCCGGTACAACCGCCGGTAAATACTAAGAGCAGTCCTAACACCACGAGCAGGCTCTGGCGCACAAATGACCGTTTCGCTAGAGTTACTAACAGCATAACTTCATCTCCTACAGATTGTTAATTAAGTAGTTTGGCAGCATCATGTAGCCAAACAGGCAACTGTCATTATTGTATGGGTATAAAAATAGCTGAAACAATAAAAACTCCCAACGTTTACAGTCGGGAGTACAAAAACAATAGGCGAATAAAAAACTTCTGGTGGGCAAACCAGAAGTGAATTCAGCAAATACGCTGCAAAGCGTCTACTGTAATCCCCTCCCCAAACCCTCGTGGGTAACAAACGGTGATTGTTAGATAGGCAGTTCTCCTGACTCCGGATCATTGCTTGCTTAAACCTTCCCAGGAATATATCCCAGT
>NZ_JBYKYF010000359.1:0-812 GCF_057736855.1 Sporomusa sp. | reverse complement strand
AGCGCACTCCCCGATACAGTGGCGGGACCGCGCCGGCTTTTAACCGGTCTTCCCTATTAAGCCCAGTTGGGCACCTATCTCAAATATTCAATTTATTGTATTCGTATTCAGTATATACCTCATTCTAATTAGTGTCAAGGTATAACGTCTTAATCGCAACCGGCTCTGCCGCTTTAGTCATAGACAAAACGCGATATTGGCAGCGTATGGCTCACTATTTCTGATGAACAAATTCATCAGAATATGACATTTGTCATCACTTAAAAACACCTACGTTCAGGTGTTTTTTTATATATTTGAGAAAAACGTCATCAATCAGCAGCATTAATGTGATTTTTTTAACATGTTAACTCCCTCTTTTACCCATTGGCACGATTTTTGCATTGTTATGAATATGATATCTAAAGCTTTATAACGAAAAGGAGATGGCAATATGCAAATGCAGCTTACTGAAGAACAAAAAATGTTGCAAAAATTAGTGCGTGATTTCGCCGAAAAAGAAGTAGCGCCAGGCGCTGCAGAGCGAGACGAAAAAGAGGAATTCTCGCGTGAACTAGCAGACGCAATGGGAGAAATGGGCTTTACAGGGATTTGTTTCCCAGAAAAATATGGCGGTGCTGAAGCCGATGTCCTTTCTTATATTTTAGCCGTAGAAGAACTGTCAAGAGTTGATGCAGGCGTAGGTATTACCTTATCGGCTACTGTATCATTATGTGCTTGGCCGATCTATGCTTTTGGTACAGAAGAGCAAAAACAAAAGTATCTTGTACCTTTAGTTGAGGGTACAAAGCTAGGTGCATTTGGCCTTACCG
>NZ_JBYKYF010000023.1:11254-19788 GCF_057736855.1 Sporomusa sp. | reverse complement strand
CCACCGTAAAGCACATTTGTTTGATGTGAATATTAAGGGAGGTACCGTGTTTCAGGAATCGAAAACATTGACGGCTGGCGACCGTATGACTGTGGTAAACACTTCGCTCAGCACTATGGGTGTAGCCATTTGTTATGATGTGCGTTTTCCCGAACTGGCACGCGCTATGGTGCTTAAAGGAGCAAATATTTTGATTTATCCAGCGGCTTTCGGACCGGTTACCGGACCTGCGCACTGGAATTTGTTGATGCGGGCACGGGCTGTAGACAATCAGGTATATGTTATTGGTGCCGCTCCGGCTCTTAATGCCGCGAGCCAGTATAAGGCCTATGGACATTCGATGATTGTTGATCCCTGGGGCAGAATCCTAACCGAGGCTGATGAAGCCGAGACTGTATTATTTGGAAAACTTGATTTGCAGACAATTAAACGGGTACGGGAAGAACTGCCGCTGTTACAGCACCGTCGTCCAGAGTTATATGAGGTGTAAGAAGTAATGGAACCTTTTATTCATGGTATTATTTTAGCAATGGGATTAATCTTGCCGTTAGGTGTGCAGAATTTATTTGTTTTTACGCAGGGGGCTGTGCAGCTTACGTTATGGCAGGCCATGCCTGCGGTTATAACGGCCAGTATTTGCGATACATTGCTTATTTTGGCAGCGGTATTGGGCTTGTCGTTGGTAATATTAAGTTTTAGCTGGCTAAAGACAGTATTGTTGGGAAGTGGCATTGTCTTTTTGCTATACATGGGTTGGGTTTCCTGGCAGAGTCAGCCGGATCAAGCGCAATCGGTTGGTGCGGTAAGATTGTCTGCTGGCAAGCAGGCCATGTTTGCAGCCTCGGTTTCACTTTTAAACCCACATGCGATTCTTGATACTATCGGCGTAATTGGTACGAGTTCGCTACACTACGCCGGCAACAGCAAAGTCATATTTACAGTTTCTTGTATAATGGTATCTTGGATTTGGTTCTTGTTTTTAGCACTTGCCGGAAATAAAATTAGCAGTCTGAAAAATTCGGACAAGTGGCTTGGCTTGTTGGGAAAATTTTCTGCGCTGTTTATTTGGGGTACGGCCATGTATTTAGGTTATAGCCTGTTTATCGATTGTTTTTAGCTTGTAAGGCAGCTAATATCTACCTGAGGCTGCCGTGACGTTGTAAAGAAAGTTGCCGTAAGATAGCTTGCGCGGCCTTGTCCGATGTGCTATAATTATCACGCGTAATTTAAAGTGGCTTTATAAAGCGAGGTGCAAGATATGCAAGAAAAAATTCATCCCCAATATGGAGAAGCCAAAGTAGTCTGCGGCTGTGGAAATACATTTATGACTGGTTCAGTTAAGAAAGAACTGCGTGTAGATGTATGCTCTAAATGTCATCCGTTCTATACTGGTCAACAGCGCCAGGTAGCTGCAGGCGGTCGTGTAGAAAGATTCAACAAGCGTTACGGTAGCCAAAACCAAGGCTAATTAGCAAGCAGCAGAGCAGTGATGCTCTGCTGTTACACTATATGTTATAATCAAACTGCAGCAGGGCAGGTATGCTCTGCTGTAATTATATGGAGAAAGGGCGGGTAGCGTGAGTGAGAAAAAACCTTTTGTTGGCGGGCAAGCTGTAATCGAAGGGGTAATGATGCGTGGTCCAGAGTTTATCGCCACTGCCGTTCGCGAACCGTCCGGCAATATTATTGTTAAAAAGGAGCGGTTGACATCCATTACTGACCGTTATCCGATCTTGAAAAAACCTATGATTCGCGGTGTTGTGGCTTTAGCCGAATCGTTAATTTATGGTATGAAGGCCCTGTCTTTTTCTGCTCAGGCGGCCGGGGAAGAAGAGGAAGAAACATTATCCAATAAAGAGATTGCTATGACCATGTTATTTTCTTTGGGATTGGCCATTGTGCTATTTGTCATCATTCCCACCTATGCGGCTAAATATATCCATAGCTCGGTAACCGATTCCCGCCTGTTAAATACTTTTGAGGGTATGTTGCGCTTAGTTATATTTTTTCTGTATGTTTGGGGGATATCTTTGATGAAAGATATCCAGCGTGTGTTTCAGTATCATGGTGCTGAACACAAAACCATTCATGCTTATGAAGCTGGCGAGGAACTGACAGTGGAAAACATCCGGAAGTACAGTTGTTTGCATCCACGCTGTGGCACTAACTTTTTGCTTATTGTTATGGTGGTAAGTATTGTGTTGTTTGCCTTTTTAGGATGGCCTGATCTCTGGCTCCGGATTGTATCCCGGATTATATTGCTGCCAGTAGTGGCAGGGATTGCCTATGAGATTATCCGGTTTGCTGGCAGAAGTAAAGCCAAATGGGTGGGCTGTGCCATTACCCCCGGTTTATGGCTGCAAAAGCTGACAACCCGTGATCCAAGTGATGATCAGATTGAAGTTGCCATTGCGGCCTTGAATGCCGTACGACCAGACCAAGATGTAGAGGTGAGAACAGATGCTTGATAAACTGCAGGCTCTTGAAGATAAATATCTGGAGCTGGAAGGCCGAATCAGCGATCCGGCGGTTATGGCTGACATGACCGAATGGCAAAAGCTGACCAAGGCTCACAGCAAAATGACTGCTGTTGTAGAAAAGTTTCGTGAATACAAGAAGACCCTTCAGGCACTTAATGATGCGCGAGAACTGCTGAAAGATAAGCTTGATGACGAATTCCGTGAAATGGTGGAAGAAGAATATGAGGAAGCTAAACGCAAAGTAGCAGTCTTGGAAGAAGAGCTTAAAATTTTGTTGTTGCCTAAAGACCCTAATGACGATAAAAGCGTTATTGTTGAAATCCGCGGCGGTGCTGGCGGCGATGAAGCTGCTTTATTTGCCGGTGATTTATTTCGCATGTATACCCGGTATGCGGAAAGTCAAGGGTGGCGGGTGGAAGTTCTTGATGCCAATGCTCCGGATTTGGGCGGTTTTAAGGAAGTTGTATTTTCCATTGACGGTGAAGGCGCCTACTCCAAACTCAAATATGAGAGTGGGGTACATCGGGTTCAACGGGTACCGACTACTGAATCAAGTGGCCGGATTCATACCTCTACTGTGACCGTAGCCGTGTTGCCTGAAGCCGAAGAGGTTGATGTTGAGATTAATCCCAATGACTTACGGATCGATACCTATTGTGCCAGCGGTGCAGGTGGCCAGCATGTTAACAAAACTGAGTCGGCAGTGCGGATTACTCATTTGCCAACCGGTGTGGTAGTACAATGCCAGGACGAAAAATCTCAGTTTAAAAACCGTGAAAAAGCCATGCGCGTGCTGCGGGCCAAATTATTAGAACTGGCACAGGCCGAACAGGCGGCGGAAGTTGCTGAAAATCGTAAAAGTCAGGTCGGAACAGGTGACCGTAGCGAGCGGATTCGAACATATAACTTCCCGCAAGGCCGGGTTACTGACCATCGTATTGGCTTGACGCTCCATAAGCTGGATTTTATATTAAACGGTGAGTTGGATGAGTTGATTTCAGCACTGGTTACTGCCGGACAGAGTGAAAAACTGAAAGACGTTGAATAATATGAGCGTGCAATGGACTATATCTTCAATTTTACAATGGACCAGGCAGT
Organism: Sporomusa sp.; assembly: GCF_057736855.1. Taxonomy (NCBI): domain Bacteria; kingdom Bacillati; phylum Bacillota; class Negativicutes; order Selenomonadales; family Sporomusaceae; genus Sporomusa; species Sporomusa sp. The sequence goes on along the minus strand of NZ_JBYKYF010000023.1, from coordinate 16,210 downwards.
ATTTTGGCTCCAAGGGGATTGATAATCCCCGCTTGGATGCCGAGGTACTGCTTTCCCATATCCTAGGTAAGAGCAGATTGTATCTATATACAAACTTTGATCAGCCGCTGACCCAAGAAGAATTAGCCGCCTATCGCGAAGCTGTCAAGCGGCGGGCTATGCGCTTCCCGGTGGCCTATATTACTGGTTCAAAAGAATTTATGGGGCTGGATTTTGCAGTGAGTCCGGCGGTACTTATTCCCCGGCCTGATACTGAAATTTTGGTGGAAGCCGCTCTAGACCGCTTGTTAGGCAAGACGAAACCGACAATTGCTGATCTAGGTACAGGCAGTGGTGCCATTATTATCAGTATTCTGACCAAACTGGCTGATGGCTCAGGTGTAGCGGTAGATATATCAGAGGCTGCCTTGGCTATTGCCAAAAAAAATGCCATAAGACATCAGGTCGCTAGCCGTTTGGAATTTTTTCAAGGAGACCTCTTTCAGCCGTTGGCCGGAAAAACATTTGATGCAATCCTATCAAACCCTCCTTACATTCCAGATGCAGATATCACCGGGTTAAGTGCCGAAGTGCGGCGAGAGCCATACCAGGCGCTTGCTGGCGGAAAAGATGGCTTGGATTTCTATCGGCGTATTGTGGCTCATGCTGCCGGGTATCTTAACCCTGGGGGGTTTCTTGCCGTGGAAGTGGGAATGAATCAAGCTGGCTTGGTGGGAGCCTTGGCTGATGCGGCCAGTGGACTTGTACAAGAAGCTGTTATTAAGGATTATGCGGGAATTGAGCGCGTAGTAGTCTTTCACTTACGCGAATGAACGGATGAAGGATACACTTACACCGTCCCTCGTTTCCCTAATGGAGCTGATGATATGCAAACGAAATATTTTCGAGTTGACCCTGCGAATCCGGATACTGCTGTACTGGCGGAGGCGGCAGAACTGTTGCGGCAGGGAGAATTAGTAGCGTTTCCAACGGAGACCGTATATGGTCTGGGGGCCAATGGGCTGCATGCCCAAGCGGTAAAGGGCATCTTTCAGGCCAAAGGCCGGCCGTCAGATAATCCGCTGATCTTACATATTGCAACACCTGATACCATTCATGAATTAGCGGCTTCTGTGCCGGCAAGTGCCAGAGCACTGATTGAGCAATATTGGCCGGGGCCGCTTACCATTGTTGTTGAGCGTCAGCCGCATGTCCCTGATGAAGTGACCGGCGGGCTTAATACGGTGGCGGTGCGGTTGCCGTCATCGCTGGTGGCCCGCGAACTAATTCGTTTGGCCGGTGTGCCGATAGCTGCGCCTAGCGCCAATATCTCTGGCCGGCCAAGCCCGACCACTGCTCAGGATGTGCTTACAGACCTTAATGGAAAAATTGCTGCGGTCATTGATGCGGGGGCATGCGCCATTGGTGTAGAATCAACAGTAATTGACTGTACTACGCCGGTGCCGACCCTGCTGCGTCCAGGCGGTATTACTTATGAGATGTTAGTAGCCGTGTTGGGCGATATTGAAGTCGATCCGGCATTAGCAGGATCTGGGGTTAGACCTAAGTCTCCTGGCATGAAGTATACCCACTATGCACCCAAGGCTCCCATGATTTTGATTGAAGCCGAACCAGACCGCATGGTTGAGCTCTTACATCAGGAAATAAAACAGGCACAGGCAGCCGGCAAAACGGTGGGAGCCATTGTTTCTGCCGAATTGGCAGATGATTTGCCGCCAGGCACGGTAACCACGGTATATGGTTCACGCAACGATACTGCCGCTGTGGCTGCGAACTTATATACGGCGCTAAGAAGTTTTGATCACAAACCTGTTGATATTATTTATGCCGAAGGCATTGACGAACAGGGGCTGGGCTTGGCGGTTATGAACCGCCTGCGCAAGGCAGCCGGTTATCGTATTCTGCGTTGATGATTATAAACTATAAGGCTGACACGTAAGCGGAAGTCGTCAGAATATCCAATGGAAATATGGCATAGAGTCCTAGTAATGCTTCATATTGCCTTTTACTGGTACATATATATTACCAGTAGGGGGTGGGGATATGAGTGCGTTTGAACTCCTGGTTCTGAGTGCAGCCCTGGGAACAGATTTGTTTTCCGTAGCTGTGCCGATTGGTATGAATAAAGTGCGTTGGTTGCTTATTGTCCGGTCAGCCGTTATTTTTGCGCTATTTCATATAATCATGATTTTAACTGGCTACCATATTGGCCATTGGTTAGGCAGTGTTGTTGAACATGTCGGGGCATACCATATTGATTGGCCAACAGCGAATGTACAAAATGTGGCAGCCATTATTGGTGCACTGGTATTGGCTGGTTTAGGCATTAATATGATTAAAGACAATATGCAAGGTCAGGACAGTGTCTCCCCAGTTAGTCCTTTGCGTGGCGGTGCTCTTATGGTGTTAGCAGCCAGTGTGAGTCTTGATGCTTTGGCCGCAGGCTTTAGCCTGGGAATGATGGATGTGGATCTATTAAGTCTTAGTGTCATTCTTGGTCTTGTCATTTTTGTTATTGCACTCTTAGGATTGGGACTTGGCCGCAAACTAGGACATTATATCGGGAGCAGGGCCGAATTAGTAGGTGGCTTGGTCTTGCTGCTGTTAGGGATACATATTATCTGGACAACAATTTACTAAGGGTGTGGGTTTCGTTTGCTGGGTGGCTAAAAAATCCGGCCATGTACGTAAAGAGGAAAGTGTAAAACCAAAATAATGGTATGAGATATTTTTTTCGAACATAAAATAAGAGGAGTTGAGCGTAACATGCTCAAGATTTTGTTTGTCTGTACAGGTAATACCTGTCGCAGTCCGATGGCTGCCGCTCTTCTCGCCGATATTGCCGAAAAAGCTGGGATGGCAGACCAAATCAGTATTGCATCAGCAGGCATTGCTGCTGGACGTCAACCGGCATCTGCGCATGCCAGGACAGTTATGCGCGAGTGTGGCCTAAATGTGGACAACCATTGTTCCCAGCAACTCACGCCAGAACAGCTCGTACATGCTGATTTAATCCTAACTATGACGGCTGCGCATAAACGGGCATTAGCCGGTATGGCCGCAGGTCTGGAGGGAAAACTGTATACATTAGCCGAATTTGCCGGTGAAACTCATGATGTGAGTGATCCATTTGGTGGCAGTGAGGCTGAGTACCGCCAATGCGCCAAACAAATCCAGCAGTTGCTGACACTAGCTTGGGAAAAAATTGTCAGTTTGGCAGGAAAAAACTAATTGGTGTGGAAAAGGTGAAAAGGTGCTAAATAAAAAAATGGGAAGGTATATGCATGAAGGTAGCAATTGGCAGTGATCATGGCGGTTTTCGCCTTAAAGAAGAGATTAAAGTGCTGTTGACAGAGCTAAATATCGACACTCACGATTTTGGCACATATACGCCAGAGGCGGTTGATTATCCCGATATTTCCCGCCAGGTTGCTGAAGCCGTGGCGAAGGGGGAATATGACCGCGGCATTATTGTTTGTGGCACAGGCATTGGTGTAAGCATTGCCGCTAACAAAATCAAAGGGATTAGAGCCGCACTGTGTAATGATGTTTTTTCCGCGAAAATGTCGCGTGAGCATAATGATGCCAATATCCTAACACTGGGGGAACGGGTAATTGGCCCTGGTTTGGCCCGGATGATTGTTGAGGTTTGGCTAAAAACTGAGTTTGCCGGTGGTCGACATGCCAACCGGGTAGATAAAATAATGGCTCTCGAAAACATGAGGGAGTGAAGGATTTGTGGAGACAGATTTGGCAACTATTGGACGTCAGATAATACTGGCGACAGAGGAACTGATAGAAACAGCTCAGTTAAAACCAGGCCAAATTCTGGTGGTGGGCTGCAGTACTAGTGAAGTCCAAGGGGCTCGCATCGGCTCCTACGGTTCGGAAGTAATAGCTGCTCGACTTTTGTCAGGTCTTTGTAAAGTTTGTTCCAAGTATCGGGTTGCGCTGGCTATTCAATGTTGTGAACATTTGAACCGAGCACTGGTGGTTGAACAGGCTGTAGCAGACAGATATAACCTCGAAGTCGTTCAGGTGATTCCAGTGGCTAAAGCCGGCGGTGCATTGGCTGCAGAGGCCATGCGTGAATTTGTCAATCCTGTCGTTGTGGAGGCCATTTCCGCCCATGCCGGTTTGGATATTGGCAGTACTCTGATTGGTATGCATATTAAACCAGTCGCCGTTCCGGTACGCCTGACGCAAAAATTTATCGGTCAGGCCTATGTAACAGCCGCTCGCAGCAGACCTAAACTGATTGGTGGGGCCCGGGCTGTCTACGAGTTATGTTAATTTATTCATAAATTGGATTGCATGTTACTTTGAGGAGGAATTGTGTATGACCATACTTGCCAGTGTAGATCCCGAGATAGCACGGGCCATTGATCTTGAACGTACACGGCAGCAAACCAAGCTGGAACTTATTGCCTCAGAAAATTTTGTTAGTAAAGCGGTAATGGAAGCGCAAGGGTCGGTATTAACGAATAAATATGCTGAAGGGTATCCGGAGCACAGGTACTATGGCGGCTGTGAATATGTTGATATCGTTGAGCAATTGGCTATAGAGCGGGCCAAAAAGCTGTTTGGTGCCGACCATGTTAATGTTCAGCCGCATTCGGGGGCACAGGCCAACACGGCTGTATATTTTGCTTTCCTAAAGCCTGGAGATACCATTCTGGGAATAAATCTTGCCCATGGTGGACATCTCACTCATGGGAGTCCTGTTAATATTTCCGGGCAATATTTTAATGTGGTTGCTTATGGTGTAGATGCTGTTACCCACCAGATTGATTATGATCAGGTTGCCGAACTAGCGATGAAACATAAGCCGAAGATGTTGGTAGCTGGGGCTAGTGCTTATCCGCGAATTATTGATTTTGCTCGTCTGGGTCAAATTGCCCGTGAAGTTGGTGCCTTGTTCATGGTGGATATGGCGCATATTGCTGGTCTGGTAGC
>NZ_JBYKYF010000023.1:5703-11244 GCF_057736855.1 Sporomusa sp. | reverse complement strand
ATCCTAGTCCGGTACCGCATGCGGATATTGTTACCACAACAACTCACAAAACTCTGCGCGGTCCGCGCGGCGGCATGATTCTTTGCCGTGAACAATATGCCAAGGCGATTGACAAAGCCATATTCCCAGGTATCCAGGGAGGCCCGTTAATGCATGTGATTGCTGCCAAGGCTGTTGCTTTTAAAGAAGCACTTAGCGAGGAATTTCGCTTGTATCAAGGCCAGATTATCAAAAATGCCCAAGCTTTAGCTGAACGGCTGAAACAAAATGGTTTTACCTTAGTATCAGGTGGTACTGATAACCATTTGATGCTTGTTGACCTGCGAACCCAACATATTACTGGCAAGAAGGCCGAACAACTGTTAGATGAGATTGGCGTTACTGTCAATAAAAATGCCATTCCCAACGACCCGGCCAGCCCGCTGATCACCAGTGGTATTCGTGTAGGTGTTCCTGCCGTAACTTCACGCGGCATGGTTGAAGAGGATATGGTGACAATTGGCGACATCATCACTATGACTCTGACCAAACCGGAAGATGCTGCTGTCCGGGATACAGCTCGCTCTATGGTAGCAGAGCTATGCCGCAAGTACCCTTTGTATGCTTAATTGAGGAGATGAATACATGCAAGTAAAAATAATTGACCATCCGCTGATCCAACATAAACTGTCACTTATTCGTGATGTTAATACCGGAACCAAAGATTTCCGTGAACTTCTGGAAGAAATTTCAATGCTCATGGCTTATGAACTGACACGAAATATGCCTTTGGTAGAAACTCCTGTTGAGACGCCGCTTACCACCTGCACCTGCAAAACATTGGCAGGCAAAAAGATAGGAATTATACCTATCCTGCGCGCTGGTTTAGGTATGGTAAATGGGATTGTAAAACTCATTCCGGCTGCTAAAGTTGGCCATATTGGCGTATATCGTGATCATGAAACTTTGAAACCTGTTGAGTATTTCTGCAAGTTGCCAACCGATGTAGCAGAACGTGAATTGATTGTGGTTGATCCCATGCTGGCAACTGGTGGCTCAGCGGTGGCTGCGATTGAAATGCTTAAAGCCAGAGGTGCCAAAAATATTAAATTAATGTGTTTGGTGGCGGCACCTGAAGGTATTTCTCTGATGAATGAACATCATCCAGATGTAGAAGTGTATGTTGCGGCAGTTGATAGCCATCTTAACGAACATGGGTACATTGTACCTGGTTTAGGAGATGCCGGTGACCGGATTTTTGGCACAAAGTAACCCAAAATAATGAGTCATTGTGTACCTGGGCCATGAATACACTGGTAATACACTGTTTGGCCAAGGGGGAATTTATCTATGAACGATAACCAAGGGATTGACCGACCATCCTGGGACGAGTATTTTATGAATATTACCAAGGTCGTTGCCACTCGTTCGACCTGTCTTCGCCGTCAAATTGGCGCGGTTATTGTCAAAGAGCAGCGGCTCTTAAGCACAGGGTATAACGGTGCGCCTCGCGGTTTGGCCCATTGCGGCAAGATCGGTTGTGTCCGTGCTGTCAATCAGGTGCCGTCCGGCGAACGCCAGGAATTGTGCCGCGGTCTTCATGCTGAAATCTCTATAGTTTCATAATTGTTAGTTTATTAATTTACTTTATCATTGATAGAATATAGTATTTGTCGATATATTTTATAATGTAACGATAAATATGCATTGTAACTGCATTTTAGATAAAGTAATTAATTATTAAGTAAATGGCGAAGAAAGATTGAGGAATCTTTCTTCGCCATTCTTTTTTGGGGGAATTATGAACTTAGAGTAATAGTTAACCGTAGTAGCACTACATCACCTGTTCTGGTTGTTGATAGTTCATCAGGTATGTTAATGCCCTTCGCTGATATTAACAACTAGATCTGGAATCAGCATTGGGGAATTAACACCAAGATCGCCGTAGCTAGAGATTTAATTCTATTTTTACTTGGTTACTAGAACAAGGGATGAGTCTAAATCAGCTGCTTTATTAGGATTGAGAATAGGGGAAACGCTCGGAATAAAGATATACATTGGAATGATCATGAGGATAGGCCTAGTTATGCACAAATCAAGTATAGTTCGGTAAGGGTTGTTCCGATTCAGCCTGTAATATACGTAGACAACCTTCCAGACGTAATGTATAAAGCTTACCGGACGTATGTAAACATAAACCTGTATATCGGATGCTGAGTTTCATTGAATAAATAGGGAAGTAGAATTGGGAAATTTGGATAAAATTCGTAGTATTGGTGATGGTAGTGGGAAGGAACTATATGTAGCAGGATTTTGTCTTGCTAGATATCATGATGAATGCGATACTAGAAGTAAAACATGGTCGGTGCTAGAAGTTTTTTATAACAAAAACGATTTTCATAGGTTTCTTAAAGGCTGTATTAAGTATTACGATTGGAAGTACCAAATTTGCTCAGTACGGGATTGGTTTATACGTGTCGCTAAAAAACGCAATAGCGAGGTTCAAAATGCTTTATTTCAGAGGCTTGATGTACTAACATTATTTATATTTGTGCATTCAGAAGCAAAATCATTGGATGAAGTGCCACAGAAAATATACAAGAAGTTATCGATGTACTAAAGTCAAATGCTAAACTCAAGCATAATGGCAGAATTAAAAGATTTTTTGGCTTATTTGCTAAGGAGGTATATATTGGGTGGCGGGGTATTTATTTTATTTGCAAGAAAAAGGTTTGGACGTATCCTTACCCATTCCGCCTCCGGTAAGTACAGGATAATTAAGTAAAGTTGACAAACGTTCAGTGAGTCAAATTTTTTCGCCATATTTTAGTTTAGTGTATAATCACTTTCAACCAGTTCCAAGTAAAGTTAGCGATATCGAAATTGAAGTGGACTATAAGGGCTTTCTCGGGATTGCTATCGGAAGAATTAAAACAGGATAAGCCAATAATTGCAGAAATAAAGAAACTTCGGAATTTATGCACGCAACGTATAAGTTATTGCAAAGACTTGGAAGAAAGCCGGATTCATCCTTCGAATATAATTTAGCTATACAAGCGGCTGAGAAGATAATTACGGCATCAGAATTGGGAAAAGGGGGGACGGAATTGCCACCTAATAGAGAAAAAACCTAGAAAAACTAAAGAAAGCATGCACCCAAGCTGTGAGTAACTGGAAAAAGGCCTACAAAACATCTGTAAGGCTCAATAATCAAAAGCTGAAGCCTTTAACGATTGCTCAAATCGCAAGGATTGCTGGTATTAACCCCAAGACAATTCATGTAAACCCGGATTTCAAAGAAGTAGTTCTCTATGCAGTAGCTCAAACACGTGAAATACTTGGGCTATTAACCGATCATGATTGCATTAAAAGAACATATTCCAAAGAAGAAGTTGAGAAACTTATACATATAGAGAGAAATAAAAACATACTTAATTTAGAGGAAACTCTTAAACGTCTAGTCGAGGCAGAGAGGAAAGTAGCTGCTCTACAAAAAACGGTAACAAGTTTGGATAACAATTTGCGAGTTATTCTCCAGGACAACGCAAAATGAGAATTAAACTAGTAGAAGGGACAAAATGTAGATGAAGAGAAAATCTTGGGATGAATATTTTATGGATATAGCTTTTCAAGTTGCAGGTCGGAGTACATGTACCAGAAGAAGCGTCGGTGCGGTAGTAGTAAAGGATAAGCGAATTAAGGGAACTGGTTATAACGGTAGTCCGACTGGTTTGCCACACTGTATAGACGATGGGTGTGCAATGGTTAATGGTCATTGTATTAGGTGTATACATGCGGAACCGAATGCTCTATTAGAATGTTCACCAGAAGAACGAAAAGGGGCGACGCTATATGTTACTGATCGCCCTTGTCCAGAGTGCCAGAAATTAATAATAAGTTCAGGAATAACAAGAGTTGTTTTTGCACGTGATTATGAACCATATGTTGATTGGTTTGTAATGGCTAACTGGATATCCGTTGAGCAGTTAGTAAATTATGCAAATATTCCTCTCACTAATAATAAAGAGTAGTAATTGCATACCCTTTAAGTAAGAAGTGCTTTGTATGTTACATAGAAACCTTATAGGAAAAGGCATAATTGGATGGTGTAGTAAGTATAAAAGCTGGGCATAGCTAAGCAAGTTATCCTGACAAAAGTAAAAAGAATTAAGAATAATCTAAAACAGTGCTCAAAATCTTATTCATATAGATAACATTTCTTTTGTGGTGCGATCCATAATCTGTGTTTTTTAATAATCAGCAATATGTATAAGGACATTTGGTTGTAAAAAGGCTTATTAAAATGCATGATTTTATTGATTTATAAAGAAAAGATTATTTCCTTATCCATGTGCTTATTTCTATCCGTACTCAAATTAGAGATTCAATAAGATTTTGAGGTGAGGTATTTATGTGCCATATTAAACCTCGCAGACTCAGACGAATGCAAAAAAACAATTACTAGAGTAAAACGCCCCGTTGAACTTTGGGATATGCCTGTTGAACAGCAGGAAAAATTATTAGGCGAAGTCACAAAGGCTATTATTGAGAAACCCCATAAAGCTGGGTATCCAACAATCTACGGTGACATAACCGGAGTATTGGTTATACCCTGACGGAGGCAAAGAGTATATTTCAATGTTTCCTAAAATTAGGGTTATAATAGAAACGCATGATATGCTGTGACATATCATGCGCGGTAAGCGTTGTGCGATCCGTGGGCTGAGTTTAGATGGTTCTTTCAAGCGGTAAGCGACGGTGTGACTTTAAGCATAAGTTTGCCGAAACGACAAGCTTATGCTTAAAGCGTTGTCATGAATATAAAATAATTGAAAAATGCCTCGAATAGAAATAAACGAGGTATGGGTTAGACTAAGTAAAGTAGTTAACCAAAACTAGCACTAGGCTTTTGTCATGGTGTTATTTTTTATTCTTAGCAGCAAACAATAAGTCTTATTTCAGTTGGATATAATTAGCTGATAGAAACGACGATCAAGTCTTTACCATTTGACTCATGAGCGCTGAATGGGGAACTTTATTCTATGAACACAACAATTGGATTTTTTTTTGATAAAACAGTTGTATAATGAAACTGTTTCGCGTTACAATCAATTTGGCAATACATGGAACTTAGGTATTTTTAAATATAATACGGAGGTGGATGTGTATGGGGTGTCGAGATGAAGGCCAGAAAAATACTCGAATTCTTTTTACTTGTTCCGGATGCTGTACAGAAGGAACTAAGTGATAAGATCGGTCGCCAACTTCGTAAGGAAAACTACGCCAGGTGCGGGGCTAGTTGTTTAGCCGGGATCAGTGCGGGATATCCACGATTTACAAACGCAGCAAAGGAAGCTACTGAAGTAGTTGCCATTGATGGTTGTGCAATGACTTGTGCTAAGAGAACTCTTGAAAAAGCTGGGATAACTCCAATCTCCTATGTACTTACTGCAATGGGGTTGACCGAAAGCAGCAATCAAGAAGAATTTATAACAAACATCTGCAACAGATTAAAGCAGAACGCAATAAAAGATTGATTGAGTAAAAACAAAGATTGAAGCG
>NZ_JBYKYF010000023.1:0-5693 GCF_057736855.1 Sporomusa sp. | reverse complement strand
AGATGCAAATAGTGCCGAAATTTTAAGAGAAATTATTAAGACATGTGTGAGGAAGCTGGGGTTATTGCAAAAGGCGGATGCTGCATGCTGCGGGATTACGGTTGCTCAATGCCACACTTTAGTGGAGATTGGCAGAGCTAACGGTTTGTCGTTAAATGAATTGTCTGAGGCTCTTACGCTCGATAAGAGCACCATGAGCCGCACTGTAGACACCCTGGTTAAATCAGGGTTGGTAGAAAAGCAAACCAATAATGAGGATAGGCGTTATACAAAACTTACGTTAACCGCAGAAGGAACTGAAATGGTTAACGCTATTAATAGGAGGATGGAGGAATTTTTTGAACAGGTCTTAAATTCAATTCCCCAAGAAAAGTACGAAGCAGTGAAAGAGGTCTTACCTTATCTCCTTATTGCAGTAAAAAATACAAAAATATGTTTGGATGTAAGACAAAAGGTGGCTGGGACTTTCCAAGCAAAAGGAGGGGTTAACTGTGAGTGAAAGTATTAGAGAGGTTGTTAAACAGAAATACGCTAAAGCTATTGTCGGAAAGAAAGGCTGTTGCGGAGGGAGTTCATGTTGTGACACTAGCCTCAGTAAAGTGACGCAGATGATTACTGGGAATTTATACTCAGAAAATGACATTCAGGGATTGCCTGCAGATATGATTGCAACCTCTTTTGGTTGTGGTAATCCGACAGCACTGGCGGAACTATATCCTGGGGAAATAGTATTAGATTTAGGCAGTGGTGCTGGGTTGGATGTCTTGCTCTCTGCTAAAAGGGTAGGTCCTTATGGTAAGGCATACGGCCTAGACATGACCGATGAAATGCTGGAAGAGGCTAGACAAAACCAGCAAAAATCCGGGATTACAAATGTAGAATTCCTAAAGGGACACATTGAAGACATTCCTTTGCCTGATAACTCAGTAGATGTCATTATCTCCAATTGTGTCATTAACTTATCTTTTGATAAAGACCAGGTATTAAGCGAATGCTTTCGAGTTTTGAAGCCGGGTGGTCGGTTTGCCGTATCGGATATTGTTTTAAAGAAGGCCATACCATCTAAGTTGCAGCGGGATTTGACTTCCTGGGCAGGTTGTATAGCTGGAGCCCTTAGCGATAATGAATACAAGGATAAACTTGTAGCAACTGGATTTGAAAACGTGGAAGTTCAAGTAACGAGGGTCTATGACTTTACAGATTCAGACTCGGATTTATTTTTGAAGTTGACTAAAGAGGAGCTAGCAGAACTGGAAGGTGCTGTAGTAAGCGCGTTTATTCGAGCTCGCAAGCCCAAGGTAACTCTTCTTAACGGTGTAGATTATCAGATACGGCAAGCGACACATGCCGACCTTCCAAAAATACAGGAGTTACTTACAAGTTCAGGTCTCCCAACCGTAGGTGTCGAGGCTAACATCATTCATTTCCTGGTTGCTGTAAGTAAGGATAATCAACTCTTAGCAACTATAGGGATGGAACGTTCAGGCTCATATGGACTACTTCGTTCGTTGGCAGTTACTCCAGCCTTCCGGAAGCAAGGAATCGCTACACAATTGGTTACTACTGCACTTAACAAGGCTCGGTCTAGTGGAGTCCAAGAAATGTATCTGATGACAGAAACGGCAGAAAAGTATCTATTGCAATTTGGTTTTGTAAAGATATCACGCTCTGCAATTCCAAACATACTGTTAGAAGAATCGGAATTAAATTCAGCTTGTTCAGGCTGTAGCACTTGTATGAGGTTGGAACTAAAATAGGTTTTATTTTTAGAGCATGTAAACCAAAGGCAACTCTTCGTAGCGATGTAGATTATCAAATCGGCAGCGACCGTAGCTGACCTACCAAAGTGAGGCAGTTATTGGGAGAAGTTGAGGGTAATGGGCGAGGGGGATGTGTGTGTTAGAAGGATCAGTTATAGTCATAACCGGTGCAAGCTCAGGTATTGGGCTAGGCTGCCTTGAAGTGTTATACGACAATGGCGCAACGATTATTGGTTTTGATGTTCAAGAGCCTAGGACGCAAAAGGAGCGCTATAAACACTTCACAGTTGACGTTCGAGATGAGGCTAGTGTAATGAATGCTTTGGATGAAATAGAATCTCAATACTCAAAAATAGATGGGTTGGTTAATTGCGCTGGAGTATACTCATGCGGAAAGCCTTTTTATGAGATGAGTTTAGAGGATTGGAATAAGGGACTTTCGATCAATCTTACCGGTACTTTTTTAGTGTCTAAATATGTGGGCCAAAGAATGATTAAAAATAAGAAAGGTAAGATAGTAAACATAAGTTGCATACGCTCTAGAATATTTAGGCCCAATATGGCAGAGTATGCGGCAGCTAAAGGGGGAGTTGTAGCATTAACTTCCGCAATGGCACTCGACCTAGCCCCTTATAATATTCAGGTCAATTCTGTGGCACCGGGGTTTACTTACACAGGAATGACTAAAAAATCTTTTGATGATCCTGTTATTTTGGAATACTCAAATAGCCTAATACCAATGGCAAAAATAGCCGAACCAAAGGAGATTGCTAAAGTAGTGCTGTTTTTGCTTTCTGATTTATCAGCTTATATGACCGGTGAAACAATATTTGTTGACGGTGGTTTTAAAGTAGCGAAATAGAAATGATAAGTAAGACCTGCGAGATTTTGCAGGTCTTACTTATGAAAAAAGTAATTCAAAACACATAGACAATTATCTATATGAAGCATATAATAATACATAGATAAAGTTCTATATGAGGTGATTTCATGACAGATATCTATATTCGTTATGCTATAGTTTTCAAAGCGCTGTCAGATCCTAACCGTTTGTCGATTGTGGATATGCTTTCCTGCGGGGAATTATGTGCCTGTAAAATCTTAGAGAAGTTTAACATCACGCAGCCGACTTTATCGCATCATATGAAAATTCTTTGTGACTCTGGCTTGGTAAAAGGGCGTAAAGAAGGAAAATGGACGTATTATTCGTTGGATGAAAAAATGGTTGATGATTTAAAAACCTTTTTAAGCAATATCACCAGTAGTAAGGCAGATTGTATTTGTAATTGTGAGGAAGTCTATCATTGGGATAACAACCTGTAACGTTGATGGTTGACGGCATTTGCGTATCCTTTACGGCAACCCGGCAAACAAAGAAAGCATCTACTTTGTCGGATAACGTAAATAAATTTTTTAGGAGTGATGTTTGTATGAAAAAAATGGCTATCTATGAACCTGCTATGTGTTGTGAAACTGGTATTTGCGGTGTTAGTGTCGACCCTGAGCTCATCCGTATATCAACCGTGTTAAATGCCCTTAAAAAGAATGGTGTGGAAGTGAAACGGTATAACCTGAGCAGTGCGCCTATGGAGTTTGTTAATAACAAAGTAATCAATCAATATATCAATGAAAAAGGCCCGGAAGGATTACCGGCAGTGCTACTTGATAACGAAATTATTATAACAGGCCGTTATCCTACCAATGATGAATTCATTAAGCTACTTGGCATTCCAGAAAGCTATTTGAGTGAGCCGAAAACTGCTAATAAGGGTGGTTGCTGCTGCTCTGATGGTAAATGCTGTTAAGAATAAAATGAAACCATTAGGGGGCAAGAATGTGCAAGCGTTTAATCCACATGAGATACCATTAACAAAATATTTGTTTTACACCGGTAAAGGTGGTGTTGGCAAAACTTCTGTTGCCTGTGCTACAGCGGTAACGCTTGCTGATAGCGGAAAAAAGGTTTTGCTGATTAGTACCGATCCAGCCTCTAACTTGCAGGATGTATTTGCAACAGAACTTGACGGCAAAGGCAAACCTATTAAGGAAGTGCCTAACCTGGTCGTAGCCAATCTTGACCCTATCCAGGCGGCGGCAGAATACCGGGAAAGTGTTGTCGGACCATATCGCGGCAAACTACCGGATTCTGTTATCGCCAATATGGAAGAACAATTATCCGGTTCGTGTACGGTGGAGATTGCCGCTTTTAATGAATTTTCCCATTTCATTACTAGTGGAACTACGGAAAAGGAATACGACCATATTATATTTGATACTGCTCCTACCGGGCATACCCTGAGAATGCTACAATTACCATCTGCCTGGAGTAAGTTTATTAGTGAAAGCACGCATGGAGCCTCCTGTTTAGGTCAGCTTGCCGGTTTGGAAGATAAAAAAGATATGTATAAAAAAGCTGTGGAAACACTGTCTGATGGTAGTAAAACCACATTGCTGCTCGTATCCCGACCTGAAGTTACGCCGCTGAAAGAAGCAGAGCGGGCGTCCTATGAATTAGCGCAATTAGGAGTTAATAATCAGGTTTTGATTATCAACGGTGAACTTAGAGAACATGATGACATTATTTCCGAGAAACTGTATCAGAAGCAGCAGGCCGCACTAACGGGATTGCCTGAAGGTCTTAAAACCATTCCAAGATATTCGATACCACTGCGCGCCTATACGATTGCAGGCATAGAGAATATCCGTGCCTTTTTGACACAAGATTATGCTGTTATTAATAATGAGAGCCTGCAATCACAATCTATCTTACGTTTGCAGGCTGTAGTTGACGAACTGGCAGCAACAGGCAAAAAGGTGATTTTTACAATGGGTAAAGGCGGAGTGGGCAAAACCACAGTTGCAGCGGCAATAGCTTTAGGATTATCATCCAGGGGGAAAAACGTGCATCTTGCTACTACAGACCCCGCTGCTCATCTTAAATTTGTTCTTGATGAAACTAGCGGTGTATCCATGAGTTATATTGACGAACAGGCAGAACTTAAAAAATATCAGGAAGAGGTATTGGCTAAGGCACGAGAAACCATGTCCGATGATGATGTTGCCTATATAGAAGAAGATTTACGTTCTCCTTGCACGCAGGAAATAGCCGTTTTTAGGGCATTTGCGCAAATCGTTGAAAAAGCCGAAGAACAGGTTGTCGTCATTGATACCGCCCCGACAGGTCATACGCTGTTACTCTTGGATGCAACGCAAAGCTATCATAAGGAGGTAAAACGGACACAGGGGGAAATACCTGAATCAGTAAAAAAACTGCTTCCCCGCCTACGCAATGAAACAGAAACCGAGGTTATTATTGTAACCCTGGCTGAAGCAACACCTGTTTATGAGGCTATGCGACTGGAAGAAGACTTGAAACGCGCCGGTATTTATAGCAAATGGTGGGTTATCAACGCCTCTCTCTATCAGTCAGGCACTACAAATACTTTGCTGAAAGCCAAAGCCAGCAATGAAATCCAATGGATTAATAAGGTTGACAGTCATACAAACGGCAGTTTTGCCCTAATTGGCTGGAGCGCAGATGAATTGAAAGGCGAAAAACTGCTCGCTTTGTAGCTTTTTAGAAGGTATAAAGTTAATTATTTTAGCTATGGGGAATCACGACCAAATGTAACTTTTCTTGTATCACTTGTATCCGCAGTTCTTGACAAGATGAGCTGACTCATATGACCTGGGAAACATTCGAAAATATAGTAAATAGCTTAAAAGAGTTGCCGGAGCTCACAACCGTTCACTTTGGCGGTTTTGGTGAACCGTTAATGCATCCGCAGATTTTCGATATGCTGCAGGCAGTGAAAGAACTTGGCCTAAAGGTCGAAATGATCACAAACGGTTCGTATTTGCGGGAAGAAATTCTTGAGCAGCTTATCAAGCTAGAACTGGATATTCTGTACACTTCATTAGATAGATCTGAGG
>NZ_JBYKYF010000358.1:0-2705 GCF_057736855.1 Sporomusa sp. | reverse complement strand
CTAAAAAGAGGCGTGTCACAAGACGTTTTTTCCATAAACGTTTTGCGACACGCCCGATGAGAACGTAGCCAAAGCGCAGCAACTGCTGGGTAAAATGGGCATTTACGTCGAAGCCACTGCCGGTGCGGCCGTTGCCGGTGCCTTGCAATATTTTCACAGAGAATATGACCCTACACTGAATATCGTTATTCCTTTAACCGGTACCGGGTTAAAGAAGTGAATAAAACCTGGAAACCCTTTACACGTGCAGACTTACCTGGGGAAAATAAATTGATCTACGGCTGATACTTCTTGGTCATGGTGACATAGTCAATGCGATTATCCAGCCAGTGTGAAGCGATGACCGCTTGCTCTCCCCCACTCAATACTACATAGGCACCACTGGAGTTGTTCATGTGGAACGCCAAATGTGGCAATACCTGATGCAGTACCTCATTACCGCCGCTCAGGCTGCAGTGGATGATAGCGGCGCAGCCTGAGTTCGGAGTACAAATGCGGAAACTAAGCGTTTTTTCCCCTCGCAGCTTGCAGCACAAAACTGAGGATTTATAGCCCAACAGCCATTCTTTAGCCTGCGTAAACATTCCCTTGCTATCATGTATAGGTATAAGTTCAACATCTGTTGGCTGCTCAGCAGCCGGAACCGACGGCAATACCAGGCGATAGACATGAAATTGACTGTCAACCCCAAACCCTAAGCTGCTATAAAGCTTCATAGCCAGGCTGTCGGCTTCGGTTTCCAGGTAAAGATCACAACCACATTTGCTGGCAACATTGATAGCAAACCCTACCAGCTCCCGCCCCAACCCTTGCCGGCGAAAATCCGGCGCAACGGCTACATAATGCAGGTGCATCTTTTTATTACCGATTTTTTTTAGCATAATAAAACCAATAGGTTGGTTCCCTGACCGCAATACATAGACATGTCCAATAAACTGAGCAGCAATGGATTTAGACAGCCGGTAAAATCTTTTGGCTAAATCTAATCTGCGTTTCATCAAAGGATAGTAGATATCGGTGTGAAAGGCGGCTGCGAACATACTTTCAAATATCGGCCAATCTTGACAGACGACTGGAGTTATTCCCAAATCTTTTACTGCACTAGATGAAGTGCGTGCCGGACTTAGGGATATATCGCGCATTCAATCTAGACACCTCCTGTACTCATTGTACCAATAATTACCTGTATCCGCAAAACAGTACAATTACAAAAAAATCAGCGGCTATAGCCGCTGCTCTCATTTCTAACAAACATATTACCGTTTGTTGCCTCGACTACCTACTTCTTTATCGCCTTGAATGCCTCGGCTTGTTGCTTGATTCCCACCTCTGTCGCAAATCGTTCAATACTGGAAGCGCCAAAGAAACCTTCCACATCCCGGGTATTGCGGATAATATATTGTGAGTCTTCCGGTTCAGCTATGGGACCGCCATGGCATAAAACAATAAGGTCTGGATTTACTGCTTTACCCGCGTCACAAATAGCCTGTACTTTCGCGACACAATCCTCCAGCGTCAAGGCGGTTTTAGCTCCAATGGTTCCTTTGGTGGTTAAGCCCATATGCGCAACAAGAATATCGGCTCCGGCCTTGGCCATTTTTACGGCTTGGTCGGTATCAAATACATATGGAGCAGTAACCATATCCAATTCATGCGCCTTTTTGATCATCTCTACTTCCAGATCATACCCCATCCCAGTCTCTTCCAGGTTTTGCCGGAATACGCCGTCAATAAGCCCTACTGTGGGAAAGTTTTGAACACCGGCAAAACCTTGTTCTTTTAACTGTTTTAAAAACACATCCATAATGCGGAAGGGATCGGTACCGCATACACCAGCTAATACGGGGGTGTGTTTCACTACCGGCAGTACCTCGGCACCCATTTCGACAACAATTTTGTTAGCATCTCCGTAGGGCATCAGTCCAGCAAGTGATCCCCGGCCAGCCATTCTGTATTTTCCTGAATTATAAATAATAATTAAATCAACACCACCCGCTTCGCCGCTCTTAGCCGATATGCCGGCTCCGGCCCCTGCTCCAACAATAATTTTACCGGCGGCAATTTCCGCCTTTAATTTTTTTATTACTTCACTTCTGGTTGGCATTATCTATACGCCTCCTAACTGTGTTTTGTCTTTAATAGCTCGATTAATTTTTGCGCGGCTGCAGTAGAAAATGCAGTATCATTGATATGTGCGTCAACTTCAACAATTTCAACAAGCGGATTGGTAATATTCTCTTTGAGGGTTTTGAATAGCATGGCATCCTCTTCCGGACCATAAAAAGGCTGTCCCGGAGCATCAATCATAGAGACCCCCCGCATGGGCAGCAGTAAAGCAGCCCTTGCTTGGCACATATTTAATTTTTCTGCAATCACCAAGCCCAATTGCCTGTTTTCCTCAACCGTGGTTCGCATCAGGGTCACTGTAGGATTGTGTTTATAAAAATTACGCCCGTTATATTTGGCAGGAACAGTATTTATCGGCCCAAAATTCACCATATCTAAAGCACCTACAGAAACCACTTGCGGTATGCCATTAAGAGCAGCAGCTTCCAGCCTTTTGTCGCCAGCTGCCATATTCCCCCCCATGAGCTCATCACACCACTCGGTTGTGGTAATATCAAGAACGCCTTCGATATAGCCATCTTTGATTAAACCTTCCATGGCTTTTCCGCCCGTTCCTGTGGCATGGAAGATTAGAACCT
>NZ_JBYKYF010000357.1:0-2715 GCF_057736855.1 Sporomusa sp. | reverse complement strand
GGTTGTCGTCATTATTTTGGCTACCCAATAACACCGCAAACGGAAATAACTGAGTACATGTCCAGGAGAATGCCGCAGATTAATGGTGTTTTTCTTCAGGCAGAGAGCGAAATAGCGGCGATAAATATGGTATATGGTGCTGCTGGTGCTGGAGCCAGAGTTATGACATCTTCATCCAGTCCTGGAATAAGCTTAAAAATGGAAGGAATTTCTTATATCGCCGCTGCAGAACTTCCTTGTGTTATTGTAAATATAGCACGTGGCGGACCTGGTTTAGGCGGCATTCAGCCAGCACAGTCAGACTACTTCCAAGCTACTAAGGGTGGCGGTCATGGTGATTATCGTATTATAGTATTGGCACCCAATTCCGTTCAAGAAATGGTAGATACAACCATGCTGGCGTTCGATCTTGCAGATAAATATCGTAATCCTGTTATGATTTTGGGTGATGGCGCATTAGGGCAAATGATGGAGCCAGTTGCATTCCATAATGTTGAGGCAAAGCCAATTGCTAAGCCTTGGGCTGCAACCGGATTAAGAGGTCGCAGTGAGCCTAATATTATCAAATCTCTTTATTTACAGCCCGAAAGACTTGAGCAACATAACATTCATCTCCAAAAAAAATATGCACAGATCAGTAGCAGTGAAGTACGGTATGACGAATTATTTACAGAGGATGCAGAACTTGTATTAGTAGCCTATGGGATTACGTCCCGCATTGCCCGTACTGCAATGGAAAAGGCCAGGAGTCAAGGTCTCAAAGTAGGTATGTTGCGGCCGATTACCTTATGGCCATTTCCCCAAGAGCCTCTCGCACAATTAGCTAAGAAGGCAAGTGCTTTTCTAACACTTGAATTAAGCGCCGGCCAAATGGTCGAAGATGTTCGTTTGTCGGTTAACGGCGCTAAACCGGTGTATTTCTATGGACGTACTGGCGGGATGATACCTAGTCCGAAAGCAGTATACGAACAGATTGTTAATCTGCTGCAAGGAGGGGCTGATGGTCAATGAGTGAAAAAATTTTTTCCAGGCCTCAGGGACTGAAAGATGTTGCTTTTCACTATTGTCCCGGCTGTCATCACGGCATTATTCATCGGCTGGTTGCTGAAGTGCTAGATGAACTAGATGTGCGTGATAAGGCTATAGGGGTAGCTCCGGTTGGCTGCTCCGTATTAGCGTATGAATACTTTAATTTTGACGCTTTAGAATCAGCTCATGGTCGTGCGCCTGCCGTCGCTACCGGGGTAAAACGTGTCCATCCAGATGCCGTAGTTTTCACCTATCAAGGTGATGGCGATTTAGCGGCTATTGGGTGTGCTGAAATTGTTCATGCGGCTGCCAGAGGAGAAAAGATAACGACTATCTTTGTGAATAATGCTATTTATGGTATGACTGGCGGGCAAATGGCACCTACAACCCTTGTAGGACAAATGACTAATACTTCGCCCTATGGTCGAAATGCGGATACTGCAGGTTATCCTCTTAAAGTATCGGAAATGCTGGCTACTCTTGATGGAGCAAAATTTATCTGCCGCGTAGCTGTTAATACTCCTGGCAACATGGCGAAAGCAAAAGCTGCAATTAAAAAAGCCTTTGAAGTACAAATTCGTGGTGAAGGCTTTTCGTTAGTTGAAGTATTATCAACTTGTCCTACCAACTGGGGCATGAGCCCGGTGGAAGCTGCTAAATGGTTAGAACAGAACTTGATTCCCTATTACCCTCTGGGTGTATACAAAACGGTAGAGGGGGCGAAACCATGACTCATGAAATGATATTCGCCGGATTTGGTGGTCAAGGGGTTATGCTTATGGGACAAATTTTAACTTACGCCGGCATGATTGACAATAAACAGGTATCTTGGATCCCGTCATATGGTCCGGAAATGCGTGGCGGCACAGCGAATTGTTCAGTAATTGTCTCAGATGATCCCATCGGTGCTCCCATAGTAACTGAACCTAATTTAGTGGTGGCGATGAACTTACCCTCACTTGATAAATTTGAACCGACCCTTCAGTCAGGAGGTATATTAATTATCAATAGTTCTCTTATTGAGCGGGAGGCTAAACGAACTGACATCAAAGTATATCGGGTTCCTGCCAATGATATAGCTGCCGAACTTGGCAATACGAAAACGGCTAACATGGTTATGGTTGGAGTGATTGTTGGTACAAGCAAAGTTGTATCTAGTGATGCAGTGGTAAAGGCTTTTGCCAAAATGTTTGCTAAAAAACCGGAACTATTAGGCATTAATGAGCAGGCGTTTCAGCGGGGGAGGATTTTTAGTACAAATAGCGAAACTTAATACAATAGCCATAATGGTAGCTCATGACAACCTTGTAAGGTAAACGTAGTCGGCATAGAGGTTTCCTGACAGATTAACCAACGCGTATATTATTGCTACTATTTTTGCCATATATTTTGTCAGGCGTTTAAGCAGGCAACACGCTAGGAATGATTACTTCCTTTTTTATGTATGATTGATATTGCCCATGCTAACTACTATAATGATGGTAACGGGTATTTGCCCTGGTGACACGACTTTGAAAACTGTTGCCAACCTTATTCGGCAATCCTGCTGTGATTCTTTGTATTTTGGTATGGCGGGGAAGATTTTTATCTTGTTGCCAGAAACTATTCAAGTTCAAGCAAAAAAATTGCTGAGCATCCTTTTCAACAGCAATGTTCAACTGGTGGAGCACTTTTACGGTTTGTATA
>NZ_JBYKYF010000356.1:0-2741 GCF_057736855.1 Sporomusa sp. | reverse complement strand
TCGTCTGCAATCTCACTAATGGAAGGTTCTCGAGAGAATCGGCTGACCAATGAATCACGTACTTGCAGTGCTTTGTAGGCAATATCCCGCATCGAACGACTTACTCGAATGGGATTATTATCACGTAAGTAACGCCGAATTTCGCCGATAATCATCGGCACTGCGTAGGTAGAGAATTTAACATTCTGGGATAAGTCAAAGTTGTCAATGGCTTTCATTAACCCAATACAACCTACTTGAAATAAATCATCAACATATTCGCCGCGGTTGTTAAAGCGTTGAATTACACTAAGCACAAGCCGCAAATTACTATAAATCAGTTGTTCACGGGCTGCTGGCTCTCCCCCCTGCATAGTTTCAAACAACTCGCGCATTTTAGTTGCAGAAAGCACCGGGAGCTTTGCTGTATTTACACCACATATCTCAACTTTGTTAACAATCATGTTGTTTACCTCCCCAGTTTTCCTAAGCTACTAAAACAACTTACCTACACAAGCATTATTGCCATGGCTGAGACGTTTTATACTTAGGATGACAATACCAGGCAAGCGTACAATCAAAATAAATAAAGAAAAGACTTGGTTTGTACCAAGCCCCTAAGACTCCTAATGCCATTTCATAGTGTAATCGGTATTATCAATCTAGGCGCGTCGCGCCAAAATCAAAATTTATCTGCCCAAAGACGTAAATTGTACCAACTTCTCCCTATAACCCAAAAAATCACTCCAGACTGTTGGTAGCAGCAAACAGACGTATGTAACTTAGGAAAGCATTGCAAAAGAAATTATCCGCATGCCCTACTCCATGCGGATAATTTCTTTACGCAATCTCTTGATTATTCTCTTTTCTAATCTTGATATATATGATTGCGAAATACCCAACATATCGGCCACTTCTTTTTGCGTACGCTCATTACCATCATCATTAAGCCCAAACCTAAGCTCCATAATCCGTCGTTCTCGTCCTGATAATTTATTCATCGCTGTGTACAGCAGCGTTTTATCAACTTCTTCTTCAACTGACTTATAAATTATGTCATTGTCAGTCCCAAGCACATCGGACAGTAACAATTCATTACCATCCCAATCAATATTAAGCGGTTCATCAAAAGATACCTCTGCCCGTGTTTTGCTGTTACGGCGTAAATACATTAAGATTTCATTCTCAATACAACGCGAAGCATAGGTAGCCAATTTGATTTTCTTTATAGGATCAAATGTATTCACGGCCTTAATCAGACCGATAGTGCCGATACTAACCAAATCTTCTACACTTACGCCGGTATTTTCAAATTTTCGAGCAATATAAACAACCAGCCGGAGATTGCGTTCAATAAAAACGGTTTTAACCGATTTATCACCTTTTTGTAAACGGTTAAGTAAGAATATTTCTTCATCATTGGATAAGGGTGGCGGTAAAACTTCTGCACTGCCGACGTAAAATACCTCATCAGGCTTGATCCATCCAATGGCTTGTAACAACGATATGATTTTCAACCTGATGTATAGTTTAATTATTGGCCAGGTAACGCGCATACACCCGCCTCCTTTGTGATATTTACCCTGCTGATAAGCGCCGGGTGTATAAGTGCCTCATAATGGCTATCACTAGCAAATACACCATCACAAAGACCGATAAGTACCTCTGACGTATGGATTACACCAGCTTCTGTCCTCACACTAAAGCCGTCTGGTCTAAAACCAAGTAGCATATTTTCTCCACTGACCGATTGGCAAGGGATAATTTCTACCCTGGCTAACCAATCCGTATCCTGACATTTATGAAGATGTAGTAGCCAGCCTTCTGGACTGTGCGAAGTTAAATAATCGGCAACCTGTGACCCTAATAATGGGATCGCCGACTGCCATGATAACAATACTACCGGTTTATGCCCAAACAACGAATATAAATTATTCCCTGTATCTAGCAATCCGGTGATTTCTTTACGCTGTCCGTTATATTCAATGCATGCTTGGTAATATAGTTGCCTCCGAATCATACTACGTAGTATTCTTTTAGCAATAAGTATAACCAGCATGATAGCTATACCACTTCCTATAAACAAGTTACTCCAGGATACCGTAGGCAAAATTCCTGCTCTCTGAGGTACTTCGGTTTGAATAAAATATAACCATCCTAGAGTTGCGCCACCCAAAATGAAGGAGACAATAAAGAAAATGCCTATTAGAATGACTGTTGTCCTGACTGTCCTGTAACCAAAAGCCACTAACACCAGCACAACAGACATCATTAACTTTCCTGGAATGCTATACAGGATTTTCATTTCCGGTAAAATTCCACACAAAGCATATATTCCTCCTAGCAGAGCTGCCAACCATACACGTTTCCAACTATAAGAAATACCTGCTGCATGTGCTGTTAATGCCAAAATAATACTATTCATAATCCAATTGATAACTAATACCACATCAGCATAAATATACACAGGAATATACCTTCTTTTGCTACCAATTTTTATATGCCAGAACATGCTGTGCATAACACTATACACTATATGCTCGGAACTTAATCGCTATTCCAATTATAACAAGCAGCTAAGCAAAAGAATGTAATTTTCTGCCAAAAAATCATTCCAAAAACAGACATAAATAAGAAAGACTTGGCTGGTGCCAAGTCTTAGCCGTTTGATATCCATGCAGTTATAGTTCAGCTAAACTAAACAAATTCGGTTCTTTGTCAAATGTTGGGGTAAAGCATAAAGTGTAGTGGAGCAGGGGATA
>NZ_JBYKYF010000355.1:0-2752 GCF_057736855.1 Sporomusa sp. | reverse complement strand
ATTTTTCTTTCCCATAGGTAGTCTGCCATTCCTGCTGGTTTAAAGAAAGGTGTAACTTTTCCTTTTGTTTCAAAAAAGACTTACACTTGTTCCTATATGTTTCATGATATTAATTTTTCATATTTACAAAATGTGCAATATGTTTTCTCAGCACATCTAACGTGTTAAAGTTAATTACAACATCAAGCAACATGGAGGTCAGATTATGAGAATACTATTAGCAGGCGGGGCTGGTGATGTAGGAAAAAACATTAGTGAATATTTATATCAACAAGGCCACACACTCATCATTCTCGATAAGAAAGAAATACCTAACTCCCAAAAGCAGGGCAATACGATTACTTATACTACCGATCTTATGGATTTGACTTTACTAAAAGATATTGTCGAAAATTGTGATGTTGTTGTTAATCTTGCCTGGAGTTTTGCTGATCAGCCTGAGATATTATTCAATTATGATATTATTGGCCACATTAATTTATTGAAAGCATGCGCAACTGCAGGTGGCAAGAGTTTCATTTACACAAGCACTGCTGGAGTTTACGGCACACCAGCGGCTACCCCAATTAATGAAGAGTATTGTTGTCGACCTGAGCGTGCACGCAAACCACTATATTCCATTGCCAAGCATTGTGCAGAACAATTATGCCTGTCTCTTGGGCATCAATATAGCTTCCCGGTAACAGTATTTCGCTTTTGGTGGGCTTACGGTAAAACGATCGGTGGAAAGCATCTTCGTGAATTAATAAAACTAGCCCTATCTGGTCAGCCCCTGCAAATGGTAAGAGGAGCGGGTGGAGCCTTTGTCAGTATGAATGATTTAGGATTGGCTATCGAGCGAGCTGCCTCCAACCAGAAGAGTACTGGTAATGTCTACAACCTTGGCAGCTTATATCTGTCCTGGGAAGAAATTGCCCAAGCAATTATCCGACTAACACAATCAACATCACAACTGCAGCTAGTAGATGCCAAAGCCTGGAACGGTCCTGCATTCCTTAACGAAACCTGGAACCTTAATTGGGATAAAGCTGCCAAAGATTTTGGTTATAAACCATTGCTAAGCAGCAATGACCGCCGTACGGCATTCTACAATGCGCTGGCAAAGTGTATTGCTGAAGTCAAACAACGACCTAAGTGCAGATAGTTAACTTTATTAAAAGAAGCGATTCCCTATTTTAGAAACTTGGCCACTAAGCTATACCTTTTATTGTTATACAACAAAAACAGCAACCGGCAATTAGCTGATTGCTGTTTTTGTTGTATTTGGAGGCTTTCTTAGTTCGACATCCATTCTTATTTATGAGCCGCAATCATAAAATTCGTTAACATCCATTTTCATCCACTGATAATAGACAGCGTACTCAGCTAAGCTTTCATTGGAGTCGGCCTTTAGAGAATTTAGTCTAGCTTGAGCGTCTTCAAGAGTAGTAATATTGCCACGTACTGTAAATGTACCATATGACATTCCATCTAAAAATACATGAAATACAGTTGTCCCATCTTGTGAACCCTTTCCTTGGCCTTCATAAACGATTTTTGCCATGGAGCCTGTCGGCGCTTTAACCGCTTCTAGAACAACCATCCCCTTTTCAAGCTTGGTCATCGCCTATATCCCCCTTTGTCTTCTTTACAATTAATTATATATCTCTTGGGAAATATTTTCTATTTTTGTAAATAAAGTAAACAAATAATTAGCTAATCATCTTGTATCATACATTTATCTTTCTGATTACATCATAAACTATTAGCAACAGACCACATACTACTATTCCGGCGAAATATTTCCTTGTATCACGTCCATTAAGGCATTTAGCTATTCGTATTCCGGTATTGACACCAATTATTGAACCGCAAAACATAAACACCACCAAAAATACATTCACATGACTATCTTGCATGTGCCGCAATACTCCATAAGCACTTGCCAACAATACTTGCATGGTACTTGTTCCTACAGCAATGCGTGTTGGAACTCCTAAAAAATAAATCATCAATGGCAAACTGATAAATCCGCCGCCAATACCTAACAACCCAGTTAGACAGCCAACAATAAAACTTAGTGTAGTAGGTACCCATACACTTAGCTGCGGTATTTCTGCTCGTTCAAAACATAAAAATGGCGGTAATGAGCATTTTCTCATAACATTACACCAATAAGTACTTGCAGGTTCATCCATTTTATTCCTATTACTTTGGTAAACTTCCCTGAACATAAAACCAGCGACACTGGCCATTAGGATAAAAAAACATGTATTAATTACGATATCCATAAACGCTACGGAATTTCCTGCAACCTGAACTGCCTGTTTCAAACTAATAGTCTGCAATAAGCGGACACCACATTCGGTTCCAAATAAACTACCTACTACGGTTATTAAACCTAATTTCAAGTCAAGGTTTTGCTGGCGCCAATGTTTATATGCTGAAATTAAGGAAGTCAGCGTAATTTGTAACAAACTGCTGCCGATGGCAACCGGATAAGAAATATCAAAAATAATCCGCAAAGCTGGTGTCAGCAAAAAACCACCACCTATGCCGAATAATCCAGTAATAATGCCAATGGCAAACCCAAGCACTATTAAACCAAGCCACCAAACAAGATCTTCTATAGACATACTCTCACCTACTATACCTAGAAAACTATACGGTCATTGTAGCACTTATTTTTCCATATGTCGCTACTTCATTTAGGCTCTATAATAAATAAAGGGAAAAGCAGGGTAGGTATATCCCCTGCTCCACTACACTTTAT
>NZ_JBYKYF010000354.1:0-2755 GCF_057736855.1 Sporomusa sp. | reverse complement strand
CGGGCTGAAAGTTCAGTAGGCTGCGCCGGGATCTCGTAAGAGAAATTGCCGCCCGTTATTGCGGCGAGGTATCGAGTTTTTACTCCGTACCTTATGAGTGGCTGTAGGTATACTATAGCAATTTGGGTGGTATCGCGGATTAATCTCCGTCCCTTGTGAGGGGCGGAGATTTTTATTTAACAATTTTTTATCAAAATTTTTAATTCGATAGGTAAGAAAGCACAAGGAGGTTATGGCATTGAAAATGCTTGGGGCGGAAGCAGTTATTGAATGTTTGAAAGCAGAGGGTGTGGATTTGGTATTCGGTTATCCGGGCGGATGTGTATTGACGCTTTATGATGCATTGTTCAAAGCCAATTTTCCGCATGTTTTAACTCGTCATGAACAAGGGGCAGTACATGCTGCTGATGGTTATGCACGTGCAACCGGAAAAACCGGGGTTTGCTTTGCTACATCAGGACCAGGTGCAACTAACCTGATAACAGGTATTGCGACAGCTTATATGGACTCCGTACCCTTGGTGGCAATTACTGGACAGGTGGGAGTAGCGGTGATCGGAAAAGATGCTTTCCAGGAAGCCGATGTCTGTGGGATTACTACTCCTATAAGCAAACATAATTATCTTGTGAAAAAGGTGCAGGATTTACCCAGAGTCTTGAAAGAAGCTTTTTATATTGCTCGAACCGGGCGGCCAGGACCTGTCGTTATTGATATTTCCCGGGATGTTTTTAATGCCGAGTTTGATTTTGTCTATCCAGATGCGGTACAGCTTAGAGGCTATAAGCCGCTGTTTGATGGTGACCCTGAACAAGTTGAAGCTGTTGTGAAGGCAATGGAGACTGCCAAAAAGCCGGTAATTTTTGTTGGTGGTGGTGTCACGATTTCTGAAACATCGGCAGAATTGCGCAAGTTAGTTCAGATGACAGGGTTTCCTGTAGTTTCTAGCCTGATGGGGTTAGGCTGTATACCGTCTAACTCTCCTGAGCACCTGGGGATGGTAGGAATGCATGGAACTTACGCCGCTAATATGGCCACAATGGAATGTGACTTGCTATTGGGGTTTGGAGTGAGATTTGATGATCGTGTGACAAGTCTTGTTCAGCACTTTGCGCCACATGCCAAAGTTGTACATTTTGACATTGATCCTGCTGAAATCAATAAGAATGTTCGTGCTGACCTGCGGGTAATCGGAAATCTTCGCTGGTCGTTACCGCTGCTTTGTGAACATGTGTCAAAATGCAATTTGCAGGAATGGCAAAGTAGGATTGCTGCATGGAATGAGCTGGTACGGGGATGGAAACGAGATAAGCCACTAACTTATACGCAGGACGATAGTAGTATCAAGCCCCAGGCTGTGATTGAAAAACTAAGCCAGTTGACACAAGATAATACGGTAGTTGTAACCGATGTTGGACAACATCAGATGTGGACTGCGCAGTTCTATAATTTCCCCAGAGCACGTTCTTTTGTGACTTCAGGCGGTTTAGGAACCATGGGCTATGGCTTACCGGCAGCTATCGGTGTCCAAATGGGATTACCTGATAAACAGGTTGTACTTATTACTGGGGATGGGAGTATTATGATGAATTGTCAGGAACTAGCGACTGTCGCAGATAATAATTTGCCTGTTAAGATCATTGTCATTAATAATCAAGTACTTGGAATGGTCAATCAATGGCAGCGGATGTTTTACGGACAGCGTTATTCTCATTCCAGTACCAAGGGGTGTACTGATTTTGTAAAATTGGCCGAAGCTATGGGAGTTCCTGGTTTGCGGGTGACTTGTCCTGACGAATTGGATCATATGCTAGAAAAAGCTTTACAGATGAAAGGTCCGGTACTTATTGAAATTCTTGTGCCGTCTACCGAAGATGTATTACCCATGGTTCCGCCAGGTGGACGTCTGGATCAAATGCTGTTGGGAGGTTGAAACTAATGAAATATACTTTGGCTGTACTAGTTGAAAATAGGCCAGGTGTTTTGACCCATATCTCTGGTTTAATCAGCCGGCGGGCATTTAATATTGAAAGTATTGCTGCCGGTTATACCGAAGAGCCTGATACTACCCGGATTACGATTAGTGTGGAAGCAGAGAATGAAGTAGAGTTAGAGCAGGTAGTCAATCAGTTGTCAAAATTGATTGATGTCATCAAAATCGTTAACCTCACATATGTCGAGTCTATTGAGCGAGAATTGGCACTTATCAAAGTAAAAGCAAGCAAAACTAACCGCTCTGATTTGGTAAATGTTGTGGAGATCTTCCGGGCCAAAATCATTGATATCAACCGCGAAACAATGACTATTGAGCTTACTGGTGAAGAAAGTAAAATCGATGCATTTTGTGAAGTGTTACTGGACTTTGGTATTATTGAAATTGTCAGAACTGGCAAAATCGCACTTTCGCGGGGGCCAATTCCTGCAAAAGACATGTAGATATGAAGAGTATAACAAAGCGGCAAAGGGAGTTTTCCGATCCTGCCGCTTTGTTTACATATTTATCTATACTAGTTAAAAATCGAACACAAGAGTTAGAACTTATCTCTTGACGGTTAGATAGTTTTATTCTATAATAACTTCTGCACCCCAAAACGGGATGCGCGAGATAATGCCGGAGTGACGTAATTGGCAGACGTAGCAGACTCAAAATCTGCCGGGGGTAACCCCGTGTCGGTTCGAGTCCGACCTCCGGCACCATAGCGAACGGGGCGTGGCTCAGTTTGGTAGAGTACCTGGCTTGGGACCAGGGGGTCGCAGG
>NZ_JBYKYF010000353.1:291-2767 GCF_057736855.1 Sporomusa sp. | reverse complement strand
CATTTTGTAGTCTTTTTTGGCGCACTGGCAGCCTGGCAGGGTATAGAGACACTGCTAAAGGCTTTGGACGAAAAAGAGTGGCCAGGCGATGTTAAGCTGGTAATCGTTGGCGATGGCGCCGAGCGTTTCAGGGTAGAAGATGCTGCTCGCAACGGAAAGGTGATATATCTCGGGACAATTCCCTACAAACAGATGGCTGGTATTGTTGCCAGAAGCATTGCAGGTTTGAGTCCCCAAAATTCCGCCGGTGGGCGCTCCTCTACAGGACTGAACCCGCTGAAGGTCTTCGAAACCTTGGCGTGTGGAGTGCCAGTTGTGGTTACAGATTTTCCTGGTCAAGCGGATCTGGTCCGTGAAGGCAATTGTGGTATTGTTATTCCTCCCGAAGACCCAGGGGCATTGGCGAGGGCGGTTGCATACCTTTATAACCATCCACATGAAAGGGCGTTGATGGGCTGTCGAGGTAGAGCGCTTGTGGAAAAGAAGCACTCATGGAATCGAAGAGCAGAGCAGACTGACCACATTCTGAGGAAGCTATGAATTCTGAGATAAATCCTGCATACGAATGTTACTGGCCATCTGAAACAAAATCTTTTTTGCAAAGGGTAGATAGATTTGTGGAGGGGCGGTAACAATGGAGGTGGTCGCATTTTTCCTTGCTCTTATAGGGTCCTTTAGCTTGTTGGGAATAGCTTATTTTGTATTTAAGGGCACAATACTGGATATTAGTCGCATGCAGGATAATCCATGGCCGATTATTTGGTATCTTCAACTCTTTTCTATATTAGTTCCATTAGTTGTTGTTGGATATTTTGGCATCGATAATATATCTGTGCTATATATCGCGCGGCCAGGTTTAGAGACTCCAGTTGCTGTAGCAGTTATTGCGACTTTATTGCTGTACGTATTATCCCTCGCTTTTTTCCTTCGGGTTTTTGGACTATACTTACGAAAGGTAGTAGTTCATACACAATCAGACTCCCTCGAGTTCTATAGAAAAACAGCTAGATTTTGCAGCTTTTTAAGCCTAATTGGCCTATTGCTTTTAGTCGCTTTTTATCTACTAGGGTATAAGCACGCTTTCTTGTTTTCATTAATTGAAGATGTACCATTGCTACAAGTCAGGCTCCAGAATGTATATGCCTCCAGAGTCCCCACTCAGCTTCAGTCAATGGTGTTCTTAATAGGCTACTTATTGGCAATACTTTCAGGATACCTTGGAAGATATAAAATAGATACTTCATTAAAATATTTAATGATTGCTATATTCATATTAACAGCCCCAGGAAATAAGGCACCATTAATAATGGGATTTATCGTCTGGTTACTAGCATATGGTAAACTGCTACCTCAATCACCT
The DNA here is from genome assembly GCF_057736855.1 of Sporomusa sp. Taxonomy (NCBI): domain Bacteria; kingdom Bacillati; phylum Bacillota; class Negativicutes; order Selenomonadales; family Sporomusaceae; genus Sporomusa; species Sporomusa sp. Next base: position 1,407 of record NZ_JBYKYF010000353.1, on the reverse strand, counting down.
TTTTCCATGCAAACTTTTCGATGTATCCCGTTTTTTGTGGTGTCTATGCTAGGTCTTGTGTACCTTGTAGTGCGTGTACAAACAGGCCATATGTCTGTTCAAGAATTCTTGTACTATTTGCTAAATCGAATAGGTATTGGGCAGATGGCTGGCATTTATGAAACTGCGGGTCTTATAAAAGAAGGTAGTCCGTTAGCAGGTGATTTCTATTGGCATATGATTCCTTTTGCTAAGTTCTTTATTGATTATGTCGATTATCAAAAGTTTCTCATGATGATTTCAGAAGGCTACGCTTTTTCAGAGATGGGTTTGAAAAATACATATTTTTTGGCAGAAGCCTATGCAATAGGTGGAACGTTTTTAGCTATATCTTCACCTCTCATTGTAGCATTTTCAACATCTTTTGGAGTATTGCTCCTTATTGCAATGTTCAAATTTTTCTTCGGAAAAGATTTACCTTTGACTGCAGTGCCATCATCCTTGGCTTTATATCTTATGACGCATAACATTACAGGAGGCTTTAGCAGTTTCCCGCTGCTAAAAGGCTTGTTTTTAATTACATTTCAGTTGGGAGGTTTATGGATCTTGTGGCTACTTTGGAAATCTTGCCTTCTTATTGGACATGAAGTCGTCTCAAAATTCAAAGAGAATTCCAAAAAACCTATTTAAATCGAAAGCTTTAAATAGTATTTATAGTATATAATATGGCATGAGGAACCTCACCGATTTTGCCATTCTGCAAGAGTACGAACGTGTCAAAAAGCTTGGAGACAAACTCGTCGAGCCCACTTTCCGCGCCTTCAGTTCAACCCGTAATAATTTTCATTCGTCTTCGGTTAAGACCACAATCCCTCCCTAAAACGTTCTCTATTGATGTGTGGATCAAGTGCTTCACTTGAGTATACGTTTAAGACTGTAGAGAAATCATGTTTTATCCCAAGATAATCAAGAATCGCAGACAAGAGTTTTGATGAATTTTCTACAAAGATGGTGCTCCATCTCAATTGAGTGAAACGAACCATTTTCGCATCCGGATTCAGTTTCCTCAGGCAGCGTAACGAGATCAATGTAATTTCGTTTTGGCCCTGTATCTGACCCCAATTATTCCTCCTCCAT
>NZ_JBYKYF010000353.1:0-281 GCF_057736855.1 Sporomusa sp. | reverse complement strand
CTTGTTCCGGTCACCCACTCTTCGTTGATATCCATCAGGATGCTCCCTGCCAACCTCATGAGGGAATCCTCATTTGGAAAAGCTCCTACAACCTTTGTTCTTCGTTTCAATTCCTTATTGATCCTTTCTACGCCATTTGTGGTTCTGATTCTCTTCCAATGTTCTTTTGGGAACGATTCGAAGTTCCTAATGTCAGATTGGAACCTATCTATCGTATTTGCTGCTTTAGAGTATCCTCTCGATTCCAATTCATCTATCAGTTGCTCCATTTTAGATTTATT
>NZ_JBYKYF010000022.1:0-20788 GCF_057736855.1 Sporomusa sp. | reverse complement strand
CGCGTGGATTTGCCATTATGCCAGCACCTCCTCGATCTTGGCGACTGCTTCTTTGGTTACCAGCACTTTGTCATGGTGAAGCAGGTCGTAGACATTCAGGCCAATAGTTCCAATGGCTTTTACACCAGGAAGGTTGCGGGACGATTTTGCAACAACTTCGTCATTGTCTGCGGTAATGATGAGAGCTTTGCTTTCTTGTGCGTTGAAATTGCTAAGAAGCTTAACTACCTCTTTCGTTTTTGGAGCTTCAAAGCTAATGTTTTCAAGAACCAGCAGGCCACCTTCATTTACTTTCGCTGTCAGTGCCGATTTTATCGCCAAACGGCGGGCTTTTCTAGGCATGCTAAATTTGTAGCTGCGTGGTTGCGGACCAAACACTGTACCGCCACCCACCCATAATGGGGATCGAATGGTGCCAGCCCGTGCCCGGCCGGTACCTTTTTGTTTCCAGGGTTTTCTACCGCCACCGCGTACCATTGCTCTGGTCTTAGTCGCGTGAGTGCCTTGACGCTGGCTAGCCAATTGCATAACAACTGCTTGATGAACCACGGCTTCATTTATTTCTACGCCAAATACATTATCGTTCAGTTCCATTTCACCGGTTTGTGCGCCGGTCATATCATATACTGCCACTTTCGGCATATAGCACATCCTCCTTTCGATGCTCTGAGCCTATGCTCTGTAATTTGTCAAAGGCGTAAGCTGCGATTACTTAACGGGTTTTACTGTATTTCTAACAATGACGAAACTGCCTTTAGGTCCGGGAACAGCACCCTTAACCAACAGAAGGTTACGGTCCGCATCCACACGAACGATTTGCAGGCGCTGAACGGTTACTTTGTGTCCGCCCATGCGTCCAGGAAGTTTCTTGCCCTTAAATACTTTACCGCCGCCACCGCTCATTCTGGAACCGATAGTACCAGGCTCACGATGGGATTTGGAACCATGACCCATAGGTCCACGAGCAAAGTTGTGCCGTTTAATGCCGCCGGCAAAGCCTTTGCCTTTAGCAGTACCGGTTACATCAATAAGTTCTCCTTCGTTGAACATATCAACTTTCAGAACTTGACCTACTGTATATTCAGAAGCTCCAGGCAGGCGCAGCTCACGAATAAATTTTACTGGTTTGACGTTGGCTTTTGCAAAATGACCCATCATTGGTTTGTTAACATGTTTTTCTTTGACAGCGCCAAACCCAAGCTGCACTGCATTGTAGCCATCATTTTCAACGGTTTTGTTTTGAACTACGACATTGGGACCGGCTTCAATAACCGTAACCGGAACAAGTGTGCCCTCAGCCGTAAAGATTTGAGTCATACCCAGTTTTTTTCCTAAAATTCCTTTAACCATGTATCGCACCTCCTCCTACAGCTTGATTTCGATATCCACACCAGCCGGCAAGTCGAGACGCATTAAGGCATCTACCGTCTTGGGAGTCGGCTCGAGGATGTCAATAAGCCGTTTATGTGTCCGCATCTCAAATTGTTCGCGGGAATCTTTATTGACATGGGGTGAACGCAAAATAGTAAAGATATTTTTTTCTGTAGGAAGCGGAATAGGGCCGGAAACCATAGCGCCAGTACGTTTCGCGGTTTCGACAATCTTGGCCGCACTTTGGTCAAGCGCCTTGTGGTCATACGCCTTGAGGCGAATTCTAATTTTTTGCTGTTTAGCCATTAATTTATTCCTCCTTATCGCCCAGTTTCTCTGAACGGACATTCTCGGTGGAAATTTCCCCGCGCGCGCGGGCCACCTTCCACGTCATCGCCGGTCAATATCCCAGCAAAAGGCGGCTATGCCGCCCTTGCCAGATATTGAATTAAAACCTCAATCTTACTCAATAATGGCGGTTACAACACCAGCGCCAACTGTACGGCCACCTTCGCGAATAGCGAAACGCAGACCTTCTTCAATAGCAATCGGAGTAATAAGCTCGATTGTCATTTGAACGTTGTCGCCAGGCATTACCATTTCTACTGATTCTGGCAGAGTAATAACGCCAGTTACGTCAGTTGTCCGGAAGTAGAACTGCGGACGATAGCCATTGAAAAATGGAGTATGACGACCGCCTTCTTCTTTGGTCAGTACATATACTTCGCCTTTGAATTTGGTGTGCGGCTTAATGCTGCCAGGTTTAGCAAGTACTTGACCGCGCTCAACTTCTTTACGTTCGATACCACGCAGCAGGGCACCAATGTTGTCGCCAGCCACTGCTTGGTCAAGCAGCTTACGGAACATTTCTACGCCAGTTACTACTGTGGATTTAGGTTTATCATTCATACCAACGATTTCGACGGTATCACTTACTTTGATTACACCGCGTTCTACACGACCGGTAGCTACAGTACCACGGCCAGTGATGGTGAACACGTCTTCTACCGGCATCAGGAAAGGCTTGTCAGTTGCACGTTCCGGAGTCGGGATATATTCGTCAACCTTGTCCATAAGTTCAAGGATTTTGCCGCACCATTCGCACTCGCGTTTTGCGCAGCCGCAGTTCAGAACTTTTACAGCAGAACCACTTACTACTGGAATTTCGTCACCAGGGAATTCATAGTTGGAAAGCAGTTCGCGAACTTCCATTTCTACCAGTTCCATCAGTTCAGCGTCATCAACCAGGTCGGCTTTGTTTAAGAATACAACCATAGCTGGTACGCCTACTTGGCGGGACAGCAGGATGTGCTCACGAGTTTGCGGCATAGGGCCGTCTGCTGCAGATACAACGAGGATAGCGCCGTCCATTTGGGCTGCACCGGTAATCATGTTCTTTACATAGTCAGCATGGCCCGGGCAGTCAACGTGTGCATAGTGGCGATTTGCAGTTTCATATTCAACGTGTGCGGTATTAATGGTAATGCCGCGTTCTCTTTCTTCTGGGGCTTTGTCGATTTGATCATAAGCCATGAATTCTGCGCCGCCTTGTTTTGACAAAGTCAGGGTGATTGCGGCAGTCAGTGAGGTTTTGCCATGGTCAACGTGACCGATGGTACCAATGTTAACGTGGGGTTTAGTTCTTTCAAACTTTTTCTTAGCCATTGAGTGTTACCTCCTAAGTTTTACTAATAAGTATTAGGTAAGCCTGTAAGCAGGTTAACCTTTATTTTTCGCTGAAATAGCTTCAGCAATATTTTTAGGCACTTCTTCATAGTGATCAAATTCCATAGAATAGTTACCACGACCTTGCGTTTTGGAACGAAGGTCAGTTGCATAACCAAACATTTCAGAAAGCGGTACATAGGCTTTGATGGCTTGGGCACCTGCACGGGCTTCCATGCCTTCAATGCGACCGCGGCGAGAGTTTAAGTCACCAATAACGTCACCCATGTATTCTTCCGGTACAATAACTTCTACTTTCGCATAAGGTTCTAGGAGTACCGGATCGGCCTTTGCAGCACCGGCTTTAAAGCCCATTGAGCCCGCAATCTTAAAGGCCATTTCTGAGGAGTCAACATCATGGTATGAACCATCGAATACGGTTACTTTAACGTCAACCACCGGGTATCCGGCCAATACGCCGCTTTCCATAGCTTCTCTAACACCGGCTTCAACTGGACCGATGTACTCTTTAGGAATAGCACCACCAACAACTTTATTTTCGAAAATAAAGCCTTTGCCTGGTTCAAGCGGTTCGATTTCCAGCCAGCAATGACCATATTGACCACGACCGCCAGACTGACGAACAAATTTGCCTTCTGCTTTAACCGCTTTACGAATAGTCTCGCGATATGCAACTTGTGGTTTACCAACGTTGCAACCAACTTTAAACTCTCTGAGCATCCGGTCAATGATAATATCTAGATGCAGTTCACCCATACCGGAAATAATGGTCTGTCCAGTCTCTGGATCGGTATGCATCCTAAAGGTAGGATCTTCTTCAGCTAGACGGCTAAGTGCCACACCCATTTTTTCCTGGTCAGCTTTGGTTTTGGGTTCAACAGCGATCGAAATAACTGGCTCAGGGAAGACCATAGACTCGAGGATAATCGGGTTTTTATCATCACACAGGGTATCACCAGTTGTGGTATCTTTAAGACCTACCGCAGCCGCGATATCACCAGTATAGACGTTTTCAATTTCTTCCCGGTGGTTAGCGTGCATCTGAAGAATCCGTCCAATACGCTCCCGTTTGCCTTTTGTAGAGTTATACACATAGGAACCGGAAGACAACTGGCCAGAGTACACTCTAAAGAACGCTAATTTGCCAACATATGGGTCAGCCATGATTTTGAAGGCCAACGCCGAGAACGGCAAGCTATCATCAGGTCTGCGTTCATCTGGTTCACCAGTTTCTGGGTTAACACCCTGAATCGCCGGAATATCGGTCGGGGCTGGCAAGTAATCAACTACAGCATCCAACAGAGGTTGTACCCCTTTGTTTTTGTAAGACGAACCGCAAAGAACAGGGGTCATTTTACAAGCAATGGTGGCACGACGAATGGCTGACTTAATTTCCTCAACGGTCAAATCTTCACCTTCGAGGTATTTCATCATCAGTTCATCGTCACTTTCAGCAACCGCATCCAAGAGATTTTGCCGATAAAGCTCGACGTTTTCAAGCATATCCTCAGGGATGTCAGTAGCTGCGCTTACTTTTCCCAGATCATCGGTGTATATAACGGCCTTCATTTGAACAAGGTCTACAAACCCTTTGAAGGTATCTTCAAAACCGATTGGCAGCTGAACTGGTACTGCATTAGCACCAAGACGGCTTTTCATCATATCCACAACCCGGTAAAAATCCGCGCCGGTGATATCCATTTTATTTACATATGCTATACGAGGAACCCCGTATTTGTCAGCTTGGCGCCAAACCGTTTCTGATTGAGGTTCTACGCCACCTTTAGCGCAAAAAACCGCAACCGCGCCGTCAAGTACCCTCAACGAACGTTCTACTTCAACCGTAAAGTCCACGTGTCCTGGTGTGTCAATGATGTTAATGCGGTGCCCATTCCATTGAGCTGTAGTGGCCGCCGAGGTAATGGTTATACCCCTTTCTTGTTCTTGCACCATCCAGTCCATAGTTGCGGCACCATCATGCACTTCACCAATTTTGTGTACTTTGCCGGTATAAAACAGTATGCGTTCAGTAGTAGTGGTCTTGCCAGCATCTATGTGCGCCATGATACCGATGTTCCGCGTCTTTTCAAGAGGAAACTTTCGGGCCACTATCTTCACTCCTTAGTATTATGAGTCTAGGCAATCAACCAGTCGATTTAAGAGCGGGTTGCTTACGCAACCCCTTAATCGAACGACATTCATACCCCAACTCTGATTTATTACCAGCGGTAATGTGCGAAAGCCTTATTAGCTTCAGCCATTTTATGAGTATCTTCACGCTTCTTAACAGCTGCACCAGTATTGTTTGCAGCATCCATCAGCTCTGCAGCAAGACGCTCTTGCATAGTTTTTTCACCGCGTTTGCGTGCATAAGCAACCAACCAGCGGATACCCAGCGACAACCTCCGGTCAGGACGCACTTCGACAGGCACCTGATAGTTAGCACCACCTACACGGCGAGCACGAACTTCGAGAACCGGCATTACATTTTTAAGTGCAGCATCGAATACTTCCATCGGGTCTTTACCGGTTTTAGCGCGAATGGTTTCAAATGCATCATATACAATGTTTTCGGCAATACCTTTTTTGCCATCCAACATAACTTTATTAATAAATCTTGTAACAAGCTTGGAGTTATATACCGGATCCGGTAATACATCCCGCTTGGGAACAGGACCTTTTCTTGGCATCAGTATCCCTCCTTCTTCCAAAACTCTGCAGTTCTCTCATCAACTACTTCTTAGCAGCGCTCGCTTTCTTAGCTCCGTATTTAGAACGGCCTTGCATACGTTTGGCAACACCAGCGGTATCAAGAGCACCACGAATAATGTGATAACGTACGCCTGGCAAATCTTTTACCCTGCCACCACGAATCAATACAACCGAGTGTTCTTGCAGGTTGTGACCGATACCCTGGATGTAGGCAGTAACTTCAATGCCGTTAGTCAAGCGTACACGAGCAACTTTACGAAGAGCAGAGTTCGGTTTTTTCGGAGTAGTTGTATATACTCTCGTGCATACGCCACGTTTTTGCGGACATTCTTTCAATGCAGGAGCGGTGGATTTTTTCTCAACTTGCTCCCGGCTTTTGCGCACTAACTGATTAATTGTTGGCATGTTACTTAGCGCACCTCCTTCCCCAATCTCGTTATTTATTATTAAAAATTTCGCCATCTGACCTGCAGTAGGCAAAATTATTAACGACGACCCGTCCCAATGACTAACTATTTTAAAAGAGCTACTGCCGCAGCACCCACATCAATGCCGCAGGCTTTACCAAGCTCAGCCATAGTCATAGTTTCGTTAATTTCAATCCCTTTTTCATCGCATAATTGCAGTAGCGGCGCAACCACCCGGCGATCGGCATCATGAGCAATGTACACCTTAGCAGCCAGACCTTTTTCCAAAGTCCGTAGGGTTTGTTTAGCGCCAATGGCCTTCTTGGCAGTCTTTAGACTTTCTAATTCCTCACTGCTCACAATTCCAACTCCTTTGGAAAATAAGTGATGTTTTCAAAGGCACTCTAACATATTACCATTTCGTATGCAAAATGTCAATAAAGTATTAGATTTTCTGCGGATATTTTAATCCACTAAACCGGGTGTTTCGCAGGAACTAATTGCCGCGGCTTATTTATGCCCATAAAATTGGGGATTATACACTTTTTTACCTGAATTCATTTGTTGTGTTTTATCTTGGTGGTAATCTCAGCCTGCCTCTCTATGGTCTCGTCTTGCTCACATAATCATTCTTTTTTTACAACACCTGCTGCAGGTTATCTAAAAGAGCTAAATTAGTCCTGTAAAGCGGCCAATAGCTATGCCTAGTGACCTGTCAGCACTCGTGCTATCCAGCGCAAAACTCGGTTGCCCTTATGCCAAAACAAAACAATAATATAATAAAAAATATTTGTGATGTATTAACAAAACTGGGAACGTCATTCGTTCCCAGTTTTTGTTAGTTTTTTATAAAAGTATATTATGTTAGCTATAAAGATTATTCGCTAACAGTTTCCAGTAGTGGCTTTCTGACATGAACATTACGGTAACGGCTCATGCCAGTGCCAGCAGGAACAAGTTTACCGATAATAACGTTCTCTTTCAGGCCGAGTAATGGGTCAACCTTACCTTTGATGGCAGCTTCGGTAAGCACTCGGGTAGTCTCCTGGAACGATGCGGCTGAAAGGAATGAATCTGTTGCCAAAGATGCCTTGGTAATACCAAGGAGAATAGGTCTAGCAATGGCTGGTTCGCCACCAGCTTCAATCGCTTTGGCATTTTCCTCTTCAAAGGTGTTAATGTCAATGTATTCGCCAGGCAGAAGTTCGGTATCACCAGCTTCTTCCACCTTGACTTTATGGAGCATTTGACGAACCATAACTTCAATGTGTTTATCATTAATTTCAACGCCCTGGGATTTGTATACTTTCTGTACTTCATACACCAGATAACGTTGCGTGGCTTTAAGACCGCTTACCCGAAGAATATCATGCGGATTAACGGCACCTTCTGTCAAACGGTCTCCTGGTTCAACCATCTGTCCGTCACTGACAATAAGTCGCGCTCCATAAGGGATCTGGTATACGCGTTCTTCTCCAAGCGATGCATCAGCGGGATATACAGTCACTTTCCGCATACCCTTAATTTCTTTTATTTCTACCCGACCAGCCACCTCGGTAATAATGGCTTGCCGTTTCGGTTTGCGAGCTTCAAACAATTCTTCTACCCTCGGCAAACCTTGCGTAATATCATCACCAGCAACACCACCGGTATGGAAAGTTCTCATCGTAAGCTGGGTACCAGGTTCACCAATAGACTGAGCGGCAATGATACCCACAGCCTCACCGACATCTACCAGATGGCCTGTGCCCAAGTTGCGGCCATAACATTTAATACATACGCCATAACGCGAGCGGCAGGTAAGTACAGAACGGATAGAAACTTTCTCCCGTACTTTAACCACTTTATCAGCTATATCTTCCGTAATCAGCTCATTAATCTTAACAATAACCTCACCAGTGGCCGGATCAACAATGTCTTCGGCTGCTATCCGACCAACAATCCGGTCTTTGAGCGATTCAATAATCACTGAGCCTTCTTTAATGGCTTCTACTTCGATACCTCTGATATTATTGTTGCGCACTTTCACTTCTTTGACTGAGCTAGACAAAATAGCCTCGATATGCTCTTCAGTGAGCGGGGTATCTGCTGGAACCAGTTCCACTCCCTCGCTGGTTTTAACAGCTTCGGTTGTGTTCTTACCCAGCATTTCCCGAATCATAGCTTCTTTAAGCGCTGCCCGAATTTTTTCCTCCGGCGTACCCAGTACGATCGTTTCAGTACTAGCTGCCGAAGCAACATCTTCTTCGGTCTCACTGGTACGTCCTTGAATCACAATTTCGGGAACGCCATTCTCACCAAGTAAACGTAGATTATTTTCATCAAGCACGGTTCCTTGTGGCAATAGTACTTCAGCCGTCTTCGGGTCCAATACGTCTTGAGCCAGTACTCGGCCACACAGGCTATCTTTCAGCATATTAATGGCATTAACACTGGATTTTGCAAGGCTAGCCCGCTCCCGTACCAAATTAATGCCGACAACATCGCAGTCCTCTTCCCGGACAATAACATCCTGGGCTACATCGACGAGACGACGGGTAAGATAACCCGAGTCGGCTGTCCGCAGCGCAGTATCAGCCAAACCTTTACGCGCACCATGAGTAGAAATGAAGTACTCCAATACTGTCAGACCCTCACGGAAGTTTGCCTTAATCGGCAGGTCAATAATTCGTCCCGAAGGATCGGCCATTAGACCCCGCATACCGGCTAACTGACGGATCTGCTGGATATTACCGCGGGCACCAGAGTTAGCCATCATGTAAACCGGGTTAAAGCGGTCAAGGGTATTCATCAATGCAGCTGTAACATCTTCAGTAGCTTTGGTCCAGAGATCGATCGTTTTCTTATACCGTTCCTCATCGGTGATTAACCCACGGCGATATTGTTTTTCAATAGTATTAACTTTTTCTTCCGCAGCCGCTAATATGTCTTTCTTTTCAGGCGGAATTTTTATATCTGAAATAGCGATGGTGATACCTGCACGACAAGCAAAGGAAAAACCGAGACGCTTAACAGCATCCAGCACTTCAGCCGTTTTGGCGTTGCCAAACGTGTTATAGGAATCAGCAACAAGTCTGCCAAGTTGCTTTTTATCCATTAGCTTGCCTAAATGCCAGCCATCCTCTTTTTTCTCAAAATGTCTAAGTTCAGGCGGTAATACTTCGTTGAAAATCAGCCGGCCTACCGTGGTATGAACCAAACCATAGCCTTCTAAACGTACTTTGATCTTTTCATGCAGACCTAATGCCTTATGATGGTAAGCAAGCAGCGCTTCGTTCATGTTGGCAAAGGCTCTCATTTTTCCATCTTCAGGTTCTTTTTCAATGGTTAGATAATACGCGCCTAATACCATGTCCTGAGTAGGAGTCGCTACTGGTCTGCCATCTTTAGTTGACAAAATATTATGGGCCGAAAGCATGAGCATACGGGCTTCTGCCTGCGCTTCTGCCGAAAGCGGTACGTGGACGGCCATTTGGTCACCGTCAAAGTCGGCATTGTATGCGGTACATACCAGCGGATGTATTTTTATTGCCCGTCCTTCGGATAAGACAGGCTCAAACGCCTGAATACCCAGTCTGTGGAGTGTCGGGGCACGGTTTAACAGCACCGGATGCTCTTTAATAACCTCTTCCAGTACATCCCATACTTCTGGGCGTACTCTTTCCACCATCCGTTTAGCACTTTTAATATTATGAGCATGACCGGCATTAACCAGCTTTTTCATAACAAACGGCTTAAACAATTCTAACGCCATTTCCTTAGGTAAGCCACATTGGTGAAGTTTTAGTTCAGGACCAACAACGATAACCGAACGGCCTGAATAATCCACACGCTTACCTAACAGGTTCTGGCGGAAACGCCCTTGTTTACCTTTAAGCATATCGCTTAAGGATTTTAATGGGCGATTGCCAGGACCGGTAACCGGACGGCCGCGTCTGCCATTATCAATCAGGGCATCAACGGCTTCCTGCAGCATGCGCTTTTCGTTGCGTACTATGATATCTGGGGCTCCTAAGTCTAATAAGCGTTTCAACCGGTTGTTACGGTTAATTACCCTGCGGTATAAGTCATTCAGGTCTGAAGTAGCAAAACGTCCACCATCTAACTGAACCATAGGTCTTAGTTCAGGTGGAATAACTGGCACAACATCCAGGATCATCCAAGACGGTTTGTTACCAGACTTCCGGAAAGCCTCAACCACTTCCAATCGTCTAATGGCCCGGACTTTACGTTGACCACTGACTTCTTTTAATTCCTGGCGAAGTTCGCGACTCATTTTTTCTAAGTCGAGTTCTTCCAGTAATTTTTTTATGGCTTCAGCGCCCATTCCGACTTTGAATGAATTGCCGTACTTTTCCCGGTGTTCGCGGTACTCATTTTCATTAAGTAATTGTTTTTTCATAAGCGGCGTATCGCCAGGATCAAGCACGATATAGGAAGCGAAATATAAAACTTTTTCCAAAGATCGTGGGGAAATGTCCAGAATAAGTCCCATCCGGCTGGGTATTCCCTTGAAATACCAGATGTGTGAAACAGGTGCCGCTAGTTCGATATGTCCCATCCGATCACGCCGAACCTTGGAACGGGTAACTTCAACACCGCAACGATCGCAGATAATGCCTTTATAACGAATCCGCTTATATTTACCGCAATGACATTCCCAGTCCCGGGTCGGCCCGAAGATTTTTTCACAAAACAGGCCTTCCCGTTCTGGTTTCAAAGTTCGATAGTTAATCGTTTCGGGTTTTTTGACTTCGCCATGTGACCATTTGCGGATTTGTTCCGGTGATGCCAGGCCAATACGCATCGAATCAAAGTTATTTACGTCTAACAAGGGGGTATCGCTCCCTTCTACCTAGTCCAAATCCTCGTCTATGATGTCATCGATATAGTCAAGTGGATTAGACTTTTTAGATTCCCTGAACTTTTTTACTTTACTTTTTTTAATATGGAAATCAAATTCATCGTCATCTGCATGCCTGCCGATATCAGTATCCATTTCAGCAACTTCAGCAATAATGTCAAGTTCCTCTTCCAATGGCTCGATATCGTCATTGGCTTCAAGTTCATCAACTACATCAGGTTCTAAATCGGTTTTTTTACGTTCAGACGGGGCTTGCGACGCATCTCCGCCAATGCTTAATTCCAATTCTTTTGCGGTTTCATTGATGTCTTCATCTGACTCACGAATCATAATTTCCTGAGCATCTTCCGTAAGAACCTTGACGTCAAGACCAATGCTCTGGAGTTCTTTGATAAGTACCTTGAAGGATTCAGGCACGCCTGGTTCAGGTACATTTTCGCCTTTTACAATGGCTTCGTACGTCTTGACACGGCCAACCACATCGTCAGACTTGACAGTAAGCAGTTCCTGTAGGGTATAAGCAGCACCATAAGCTTCCAATGCCCAAACTTCCATCTCACCAAACCGCTGTCCGCCAAACTGTGCTTTACCACCAAGCGGCTGCTGGGTAACAAGTGAATATGGACCAGTAGATCGGGCATGGATCTTATCATCAACCAAGTGGGCTAACTTAAGCATATATACATAACCGACAGTAACATGATTATCAAAAGGTTCACCTGTCCGGCCATCATATAGTATGGTTTTTCCGTCTTCGGAAAGACCAGCGGCCTGCAGGGTTTTAATAACCTCAGATTCTGTTGCACCGTCAAATACGGGTGTTGCCAAATGAATGCCGGCAACATCCGGTTTCGGCAAGCCATGCTTATCAAAGTCATAACCAACACTTTTCAATCGATCCACTAAGGTTGGATCACCCATTTTCACCTGCATGCCCATTGCGGCAGCAGCATAGCCCAGATGGGTTTCAAGTATCTGACCAATGTTCATACGTGAAGGTACGCCCAGCGGATTTAACACAATTTGTACTGGTGTACCATCAGGCAGGAACGGCATATCTTCTTTAGGCATAATCCGCGAGACTACCCCTTTGTTACCATGGCGGCCTGCCATCTTATCGCCTTCGGAAATCTTCCGCTTTTGGGCAATATAGCAACGCACTAATTGGTTAACACCTGGAGGCAGCTCATCGCCATTCTCGCGGGTAAAGACTTTTACGTCAACAATCTTACCAGCCTCGCCGTGCGGTACTCTGAGTGAGGTATCACGCACTTCGCGAGCCTTTTCCCCAAATATAGCCCTAAGGAGACGTTCTTCCGCAGTAAGCTCAGTTTCTCCTTTAGGTGTTACCTTACCGACAAGGATGTCGCCAGGGCGGACTTCAGCCCCAACACGAATAATACCGCGTTCATCCAAATCTTTCAGTACATCTTCGGCGACATTGGGGATGTCGCGAGTAATTTCCTCTGGGCCCAGTTTGGTATCCCGGGCATCACATTCATATTCTTCGATGTGGATGGAGGTAAATATATCTTCTTTTACCAAATCTTGGCTTAAGAGAATAGCATCCTCATAGTTGTAACCTTCCCATGGCATAAAGGCAACCAGTACGTTATATCCCAGAGCCAGTTCACCTTTATCCGTTGATGGACCGTCTGCCAGTACCTGCCCTTTAACGACTTGTTCACCTTTATATACAATGGGTTTTTGATTAATACAAGTTCCTTGGTTGGAACGCTTATATTTGAGCAATTTATAGGTATCCAATTCGCCAGTTTCTGTACGAACCTGAATTTCTGTTGCCGTTACTCGTTCTACCACACCGGAGTTTTTAGCCAACACTACGACGCCGGAGTCACGAGCGGCTTTGTATTCCATACCAGTACCAACAAGCGGTGCTTGCGTCCTGAGAAGCGGTACCGCTTGTCGTTGCATGTTAGCACCCATCAACGCACGGTTGGCGTCGTCATTTTCCAAGAACGGAATCATCGCAGTAGCAATTGATACTACTTGTTTCGGCGATACGTCCATGTAGTCAACTTTTTCTGCGGGAACGACTAATGTTTCATGACGATAGCGACAGGTTACACGCGGTTCTTTAAATCTACCGTCTTTATCCAATGGCTCATTGGCCTGAGCTACAATCATTTCGTCTTCTTCATCAGCCGTTAAGTAGACTACTTCGTCGGTTACTCTGCGTTCAGCCTTATTCACTTTGCGATATGGGGTTTCAATGAAGCCGAATTGGTTAATTCGAGCAAAAGTAGACAGCGATCCGATAAGGCCAATGTTTGGACCTTCCGGGGTCTCAATTGGACACATCCGACCATAGTGTGAATGGTGAACGTCGCGTACTTCAAAGCCAGCACGTTCGCGGCTGAGACCACCAGGTCCCAGAGCGCTAAGGCGGCGTTTATGAGTAAGTTCAGCCAGTGGATTGGTCTGATCCATAAATTGCGATAACTGGCTGGAACCGAAAAATTCTTTTATGGCTGCTACAACAGGTCTAATGTTAATCAGAGCCTGTGGCGTAATTACATCAATATCTTGAATCGTCATACGCTCCTTAACTACCCGTTCCATCCGGGCTAACCCAATACGGAACTGGTTTTGGAGCAATTCACCCACTGAGCGTAGACGGCGGTTACCTAAATGGTCAATATCATCAATTGTTCCATGACCTTCCATTAGATTAAGAAGATAACTGATAGAAGCAATAATATCTTCTTTGGTAATGGTTCGATGCGAATATGGTAATACAGAATTAAAGAGCATTTTGACAGGCGTACCGTCTTTTTGCTTGATCCAAGCTACCTGCAGACCGGGGCCGTCAAAAATTTTAGCTGCTGCAATACGGTCAAGTACCTCTTCTTCCAGAAGGGTACCTTCTTCAACGATAATTTCACCTGTTTCTTTATCAACCAACGGCTGAGCAAGTACTTTACCCAGCAGGCGGCGACGCCATCCTAATTTTTTCGCCAATTTATAGCGTCCAACAGTTGCCAGATCATACCGTTTAGGATCAAAAAACAGAGTTTCCAGCAGTTGTGCGGCATTTTCCACTGTTGGGGGTTCGCCTGGACGGAGGCGTTTATAAATTTCAACAAGTGCTTCTTCTCTGGAGTCGGTGTTATCCCGTTCCAAAGTTGCCCTGATGCGTACATCATCATTAAAAAGTTCTGATATTACGCCATTAGAAACATACCCAAGCGCACGGATTAGAACAGTTACTGGCAACTTCCGGGTACGGTCAACCCTAACTGACACCACATCGTTAGCATCGGTTTCCAGTTCAAGCCATGCACCGCGGTTAGGAATAATTGTGGCATTATATAGTTTTTTACCGGTAGTATCAATTGTCTCACTATAATACACACCTGGCGAACGAACCAACTGACTGACAATAACCCGCTCGGCACCGTTAATTATAAACGTACCGTTTTCAGTCATAAGCGGAAAGTCGCCCATAAATACTTCCTGTTCTTTTATTTCCTGCGTTTCTTTGTTGTACAAGCGGACGCTAACGCGAAGTGGAGCGGCATATGTTACATCCCGCTCTTTACATTCTTCTACATCGTATTTCGGTTCTCCTAGTGAAAAGTTTTCGAAAGACAGAACCAGGTTGCCAGTAAAGTCCTGGATCGGAGAAATATCATGGAATATCTCCTGTAAGCCTTCCTTAAGAAACCAGTTGTACGAATTCTTCTGAATTTCGATAAGGTTGGGCATGTCCAGCACTTCATTAATTTTTGCGTAACTATACCTGAACCTTTTGCCCACCGGAACAGGATTAAACATTAACCCCTTCACCCCTTAGCCATTTTACACTGACACATTGCGATAGCGCTATACATATCTGAGTAGCATTCCGCAAATACTAAGCCAGCAAATGAATAATTAAATATACACAAAACAAAGCAAGGTTCCGTATCTTCATTAAAGACCTTGCTTCTTTTTTGATGAAAAGCGATTCATCCTCCATTATATTACTATATCCTGCCATTTTAAAATTTATACGGTCCTTATGTTAGAAATAAGGAAATACAAATATATACGGCGATATATAATGGTACCATATATTATTAACAATGTCAAGAAATTTTACCCAGCTATGTATATTTTTGATATGCAAATGTAACGCTTTAAGCATTAGCCCGGTTAGCGCTTACCTGCAAACGCATTCATTTTGTAGCTGGTTGGTTACCTGACAACCATGTTTGCCGTAGATAAAAAAGCAGCTAGTACTAAACTTGGCAGAGGCAAAGTCAATACTACCTTTATCCTATTCTAAAAGTAATACGTAGTTAGAAAATAAAGGGAGCACCAGAAAGGTGCTCCCTTGGATCAAGCTATCTTACTTAATTTCAACAGTTGCGCCAGCTTCAACAAGTTTAGCTTTGAGAGCTTCAGCGTCGGCTTTGGAGATTTTTTCTTTTACAGGCTTAGGAGCGCCGTCAACGAGCTCTTTAGCTTCTTTGAGGCCAAGGCCGGTAACTTCACGAACAACTTTAATAACGTTGATTTTGCCAGCACCAGGATTGGTAAGAATTACATCAAACTCAGTTTGTTCTTCAGCGGCAGCAGCGCCAGCAGCAGCGCCAGCAGCAGGAGCAGCAGCCACAGCGACAGGAGCGGCAGCAGATACACCAAATTTTTCTTCAAGAGCTTTTACCAGTTCGGACAGTTCGAGCACAGTCATTTGCTCAATGGCTTCCATAATTTGTTCTTTAGTCATGTTTAAATACCTCCATAAACTTTCATTAAAATTTGTTTCTAATATGAAAATAAAACTAACGACTTACGCGGATTCTTTTTGTTTGCGAACAGCTTCAAGCACATATACCAGATTGCGCATAGTACCGGAAAGTACGTTGACAAAACCAGCGATAGGAGCTTGGAAACCAGCCAGAACTTTTGCAATAAGAACTTCGCGTGGTGGCAAATTGGACAGCGCTTTAACACCATCGACATCAATGACTTTTCCTTCAACGATACCAGCTTTAATTTCCAAAACTTGCAGTTTATTTTCTTTTACAAATTCGGAAATCACTTTCGCCGGAGCTACAGGATCAGTATAGGACATTGCAATTGCAGTCGGGCCTTCAAGGTACGGGTCAAGACCTTCAATGCCAGCTTCTTTAGCAGCAATGCGAGTCATGGTATTTTTAAATACCCGATACTCTACTCCAGCTTCACGCAGTTTGCGACGAAGCTGAGTATCTTGCGCTACTGTTAAACCACGATAGTTAGTAAGAACGGCACCTTTGGTATTGCTGAGCTTTTCTTTAATATCAGCAACTGTTTGTATTTTCTCTTGAGTTACAGCCATTACTATTACACCTCCTTAATCAAGTATCCCAAAATCAAAACAGCCTCTGGTGTAAACACCGGAGGCTGCGTTATAACATAACAATTACACGCTGCAAATCCCCGGCCTCGGTAGGCAAGCTTACGCTTTTTCAGCATTTTTTTGCACCTACTGTCTACAGCCTTACAGTTATTCAGCAATGCTTATTAAGGCATTTAACTATATATTATTCTTTTTTGCCGGGAGCTTTGAGCGGGTTAACTTTAACACCAGGACCCATCGTTGTGCTTAAGGAAATGTTCCGCATATATTGTCCTTTAGCGGCAGCAGGTTTAACCTTAATCAATGTATCAATCAGGGTGTGGAAGTTTGCAAGTAGTTTCTCGTTATCGAAAGACACCTTGCCGATAGGAGCATGGATATTACCAGCCTTATCGGTACGGTATTCAATCTTACCGGCTTTAATTTCATTAATGGCACGAGCTACATCAAGAGTAACAGTACCAACTTTGGGATTAGGCATTAAACCTTTCGGTCCAAGAATTTTACCAAGACGACCTACTAATCCCATCATATCCGGCGTGGCTACTGCAACATCAAAATCAGTCCAGCCACCCTGGATTTTTTCAACCATATCTTCAGCGCCAACAAAATCTGCGCCAGCGGCTTCAGCTTCTTTAGCTTTCTCACCTTTAGCAAACACCAATACACGTTTGGTTTTACCAGTACCAAAGGGAAGTACAACCGCACCGCGCACCTGTTGGTCGGCATGTTTAGGATCAACACCAAGTTTTACAGCAACTTCTACAGTCTGATCAAACTTAGCAGTAGCAGTTTTTTTAATAAGCTCTATCGCTTCTTCTGGATCGTATAACTTATTACGATCAATCAGTTTAGCAGCTTCCACATATTTTTTACCATGTTTCGGCATAACGATTTCCTCCTTTGTGGTAATAACGGAAGCACTGAGTCCTCCCACAGAAATCGCCACTATAACTAGTCAACGATTTCAATACCCATACTGCGGGCAGTACCTTCGATCATCCGCATTGCAGCTTCAATGCTGGCTGCGTTAAGATCTTGCATTTTGGTTTGCGCAATTTCTTGAACCTTTTCGCGCTTAATTTTGGCAACCTTCTTTTTGTTAGGTTCACCAGAAGCGGTTTCAATACCGGCAGCTTTTTTAAGAAGAATCGCAGCAGGTGGTGTTTTGGTGATAAAAGTAAATGATCTATCTTCAAACACCGTAATTTCCACTGGAATGATCAGACCAGCTTGTTGAGCGGTTCTCTCATTGAACTCCTTAACAAATGCCATAATATTGACACCAGCTTGACCGAGCGCCGGACCTACGGGAGGAGCCGGAGTGGCCTTACCGGCAGGAACTTGCAGCTTCACAAGTTTTACAACCTTTTTAGCCATTTATTACACCTCCTTAATCTACTTTCACAACCTGAGTAAAATCAAGCTCTACTGGCGTTTCACGCCCAAACATATTGACAAGAACTTTAAGCTTGCCGCGTTCAGGGTTGATTTCCACTACAGTGGCTGTCCAATTTTCAAAAGCCCCTGACGTAATACGAACCAGTTGATTAAGCTTAATATCAATTTTCGGTTTAGGTTCTTCCATTCCCATGGCCTTGAGAATATGTTTGACTTCACCTTCGCTTAGAGGAATAGGCTTGGTTCCTGACCCGACAAACCCAGTAACTCCCGGTGTATTGCGGACAACATACCAAGAACGGTCAGTGACCACCATCTCTACCAGCACATACCCGGGGAAAACTTTTTTCTTGGCAATTTTTTTCTTACCATCTTTAATTTCCACTTCATCTTCCATTGGCACAAGTATGCGGAAGATTTCGTTTTCCATTCCCATGGAATGAACTTTCTTTTCCAAGTTGGTTTTAACCTTGTTTTCATAACCGGAATATGTATGGATAACATACCAATGCTTTTCGAGTTTTTCGGATTCCATAGCCTTAAGGGGCGTATTAAGCCCCCCACCCCCTAGCTTACATAATGATAACCTTTAGTATTTCAGCGAAAGCAGCGTCAACCACCCAAATCAGAGCCGCAACAACAGCAACCGTTACAAACACAACCCCAGTAAAGGAAACAAGTTCTGATCTGCCCGGCCATGTAACTTTTTTAAGTTCAGCTTTTACTTCCCGGAAAAACTTCTTCCAGCGCGATGCATTCGTCTGGACAGCTGTCTCCTGAGCGGCCATTCTCTCACATCCTGTGCATACATTTTGGCAGGGGCGGCAGGAATCGAACCCGCAACCAACGGTTTTGGAGACCGCTACTCTACCAATTGAGCTACACCCCTACGCATAATAACAAATCAACTATATTAGGATTACTTGGTTTCTTTGTGTGGAGTATGCTTTTTGCAGAATTTGCAATACTTGTTTAACTCTAATCTATCCGGGTCATTTTTCTTGTTTTTATTGGTCTGATAATTGCGTTGCTTGCATTCTGTGCAGGCCAATGTTACCGCGTTGCGCATCCTGTACACCTCTCTTACCAGTAAATATAGCGCTTTGAGTCTATTTTGACAAAACCTCTCTTAATGTCACTAATACAATGTATCATAATTATATTAGTGTGTCAATAGTCCACATGCTCGGGTATGTCAATAAAATAAAGCAGGGGTAATTCCCCCCGCTTATCTATTATATCACAGAATCTTCCTTTTATGCAAATGTATCTTCAGCGGCACAGTAGCGCTTACTCAATAATGGCGGTTACAACACCAGCGCCAACTGTACGGCCACCTTCGCGAATAGCGAAACGCAGACCTTCTTCAATAGCAATCGGAGTAATAAGCTCGATTGTCATTTGAACGTTGTCGCCAGGCATTACCATTTCTACTGATTCTGGCAGAGTAATAACGCCAGTTACGTCAGTTGTCCGGAAGTAGAACTGCGGACGATAGCCATTGAAAAATGGAGTATGACGACCGCCTTCTTCTTTGGTCAGTACATATACTTCGCCTTTGAATTTGGTGTGCGGCTTAATGCTGCCAGGTTTAGCAAGTACTTGACCGCGCTCAACTTCTTTACGTTCGATACCACGCAGCAGGGCACCAATGTTGTCGCCAGCCACTGCTTGGTCAAGCAGCTTACGGAACATTTCTACGCCAGTTACTACTGTGGATTTAGGTTTATCATTCATACCAACGATTTCGACGGTATCACTTACTTTGATTACACCGCGTTCTACACGACCGGTAGCTACAGTACCACGGCCAGTGATGGTGAACACGTCTTCTACCGGCATCAGGAAAGGCTTGTCAGTTGCACGTTCCGGAGTCGGGATATATTCGTCAACCTTGTCCATAAGTTCAAGGATTTTGCCGCACCATTCGCACTCGCGTTTTGCGCAGCCGCAGTTCAGAACTTTTACAGCAGAACCACTTACTACTGGAATTTCGTCACCAGGGAATTCATAGTTGGAAAGCAGTTCGCGAACTTCCATTTCTACCAGTTCCATCAGTTCAGCGTCATCAACCAGGTCGGCTTTGTTTAAGAATACAACCATAGCTGGTACGCCTACTTGGCGGGACAGCAGGATGTGCTCACGAGTTTGCGGCATAGGGCCGTCTGCTGCAGATACAACGAGGATAGCGCCGTCCATTTGGGCTGCACCGGTAATCATGTTCTTTACATAGTCAGCATGGCCCGGGCAGTCAACGTGTGCATAGTGGCGATTTGCAGTTTCATATTCAACGTGTGCGGTATTAATGGTAATGCCGCGTTCTCTTTCTTCTGGGGCTTTGTCGATTTGATCATAAGCCATGAATTCTGCGCCGCCTTGTTTTGACAAAGTCAGGGTGATTGCGGCAGTCAGTGAGGTTTTGCCATGGTCAACGTGACCGATGGTACCAATGTTAACGTGGGGTTTAGTTCTTTCAAACTTTTTCTTAGCCATTGAATATTACCTCCCTCAGTTATCCTGATTTGCATTAATTTTTTATCTTTGGATATACTTGGAATAGATATTCTCATCTTATGTATTAACATAAACCTTATGAAGTATACATAGTTTACGTAGTATGATTTATCTCTTGCTTCTCGGAAACCAGATGAAGCCCAATAAAAAAAGATATTCTCTAGATGCGTCGTTCATGTCTACTTATAAAACATCCAATCTGTCAATCATCGTCATAGGCCTGTGTAAAACTGCTGCCTCTATACAGGCAGCGTCAGTTCAGGTGGAAGCAGTTTTCCATCTGAGCCCCACGGATTTGACTTACATTTGACTTACCTAATATCAGTTCATCAGATACATATATGGTTATTCTATCCCATATATAAAAATCCTGCCATATTGTATACCAAAATAAAAAACTTACAGTTAGTACTGTAAGTTTAATTAAGTGGTGGCGGCGCAGGGATTTGAACCCCGGACACTTCGGGTATGAACCGAATGCTC
>NZ_JBYKYF010000352.1:0-2772 GCF_057736855.1 Sporomusa sp. | reverse complement strand
AATGCCGAATCCTTTTATGGTACGGGGGAACCAATAAAAATACAGGGGTTAATCAGTGTATTGCGGAGGGGAATTCTCTTCCTTTCTTTGGTCCTAACCCGACAGCTAACCTCGGAGGCATACGATAAGAGAGGTGATTTTTTGAAAAGGACTTTTTGGGTACTTGCTTTTGTATTGATTGTACTCTTTGGGGTAATAAGTCCTACGCAGGGATTAGCCTCGGAGCAGTCGGAAAAAACACCGCTTACTATTGGTGCACGCGGTGATGAAGTGCGAGTTGTGCAGAAGCTTCTGGCCAATGGTGGTTTTTATGCTGGTGCTATTGACGGTATTTTCGGCCCAATTACCGCTAAAGCCGTAAAAGAGTTTCAACGTAGTTCTGACCTAAAAGTAACAGGTGTTGTTGACAAAGAGACTTTCGCTTATCTGAATCGGGCACTGAGCGAACCCAGCCGCTATAGCCGCTCGCTGGTTATGAAAGCATCTGCGTATTCTGCACAAGATCCTGGCAACGGCAGCTATACATACCGGGGAAATTATTTGCGCAGAGGATTGGTTGCTGTTGATCCAGCGGTTATACCTTTGGGAACCAGACTGTATATCAAAGGGTACGGATATGCCATAGCTGATGATATTGGCAGTGCGATTAAGGGCAACCGTATTGATTTGGCTTATGATAGCCGCCGCGAGGCTTTAGCCTTTGGTATTCAGAAAGTAACAGTATACATACTAGACTAAAGAGGCTTAATAGACAAAGCCTCTTTTTTTATTATTCACTGAGTTTCAGAATATAAATAACTTTCAAGTACTATACTACATTTAGAATTATGCAATATGGAGGCGTGTTAATTGAATTTTATTTCAAGCGAAATGCTGCCATTGGTATTAGCTTTAATTTCTGGGGTATTAATGGCTGTGCAGGGTTCGATGAATGGTTCGTTAAGTAAGGCTATTGGTCTTTTGGAAGCCACCTTTATTGTTCAACTTACTGGAACCATTTTAGTCATGATATTATTATTTCTGTTAAAAATGGGTCAAGGCAATTGGTCTGCATGGCAAGAGGTTCCTTGGTATTCCTGGTTGGGAGGTATTATTGGCGTAGCTATCATCTATTTAGTAGCAGCCAGCATCCCTAATGCCGGTGTAGCCAACGCTACTACTGCTATTATTGTTGGGCAGGTATTGACAGCTGTCCTGATTGATCATTTTGGCGGTTTTGGCTTTGAGCGGATGGCTTTTAGCCCTCAACAAGGAATTGGCTTAGTTTTGCTTGCAGTTGGCGCCAAATTACTGTTAAAATAATATGTTTTTCTTTTTTTTTGTAATTAAGGTGTTAACAAAAAAAAGTTTATGCGGTATACTTATCTTTAGTATTTTTTGTATTATACGAACAATAAGGAGGCAAAGCATGGATTTTAACTTTACTCCCGACCAACTAGACCTGCAAAAAATGGTAAAAGATTTTGTGGCTAAAGAAATTACTCCGCACGCTTTAGAAATGGATAAAGACGGTGTCGTTCCTGATGATCTATGGAAAAAGCTTAATGAAGCAGGGTTACTTAATTTAACTGTTCCTGAAGAGTATGATGGACCAGGTCTGGATGCGCTTTCTATTGCGCTTATCTATGAGGAACTGGGGAAAGGCTGTGCTGGTATTGCGACTACAACAGCAGCCAATGCTTTAGCTTCATATCCGGTTGTATTAATGGGTACTGATGAACAAAAACAAAAGATGTTTAGTGTTTTGAACAACGGAAAATTAGCTGCTTTTGCCCTGACTGAGCCAGGTGCTGGTTCTGACGCAGGAGCTGTTGCTACTACAGCCGTTAAAGATGGCGATCATTACATTCTCAATGGAACAAAATGTTTTATCACCAACGGAGGTATTGCTGATATTTATGTAATTTTTGCTAATGCTCGTAAAACAGCCGGTATTCGTGGACTGACTGCTTTTATCGTTGATCGCAATACTCCAGGTTTTAGTGTGGGCAAAAAAGAAGAAAAGATGGGTATTAGAGCCTCTAACACCTGTGAACTGATTTTGGATAATGTCCGTATTCCAGCCACTCATCGAATTGGCCGTGAAGGGGAAGGTTTTAAAATTGCCATGAAAACTCTCGATGCTGCCCGGCCGTTTGTTGGTGCAGTATCAGTTGGATTAGCGCAGGCTGCCTTTGAATTAGCTGTTAAATATGCAAAAGAACGGGTACAATTTGATAAGCCAATTGCCTCCTTCCAGCTTGTGCAAGCCATGCTTGCTGATATGGCAATGCAAATTGAAGCTGCCAGACTGCTGGTATACAAAGCCTGCTGGATGAAAGACCAAGGAATGGATCATACCAAAGAATCTGCTATGGCGAAATGCTTTGCCGCTGATACTGCGATGAAGGTTACTGTAGATGTTGTTCAAATATTGGGCGGCTATGGTTATTCTAAAGAGTATCCTGCGGAAAAATATATGCGCGATGCTAAAATTATGCAAATTTATGAAGGTACTAACCAAATTCAACGTCTGGTCATCGCTAATAATATTCTGTACTAATTTATTTTATAAAGTTTACTTGACTTTTATTGTCAACCGTAATATAATTTAGCTGAGTTAAGGGACTATAGCTCAGTTGGTTAGAGTACTACGTTGACATCGTAGGGGTCACTGGTTCGAGTCCAGTTAGTCCCACCATATATAGAAAAATTAGGCTCACAGACATTCTGTGAGTCTTTTATTGGTTCTTTGTCAAATGTTGGGGTAAAGCATAAAGTGTAGTGGAGCAG
>NZ_JBYKYF010000021.1:17933-20955 GCF_057736855.1 Sporomusa sp. | reverse complement strand
GCGAACTCACTGCCAGCAGAGCAGCAAACAAACTGGTAAGCGCCATCGAACGAGTTCGCATCATTTTACCTCCTTGGCACAAGGCCTGATAGATACATCACCGGCCAACACCCGTTCTATGCCTTGCGCTGTCTTAATAAGTAATGCACCATCAGCATCAATATCAACGGCCAAACCGGTAAAATTCCGGTCAATACCATGCACATCCACCTGCTGGCCCAAAGTAATGGACTGGTTTTTCCACTCGGCAAGCACAGGCGTAAACCCTAAATTTTTGACTGTATTATACCTTTTTTCAAGTTCAGCTAACATGGCGGTCAATAACTTCATTCTTGAAATCTGACTACCGGCGGCAATAGCTAGTGAGGTGGCTGTAGCAGCAATTTCGTCAGGAAAATCCTGCTCAACAAGATTGACATTAATGCCCATGCCAATAACCACATAGTTAATCGCATCCATCTCGGCACTCATTTCGGTAAGAATCCCGGCTATTTTGCGTCCATGCCACATGATATCATTAGGCCATTTAATACCAGAATCTAGGTTTGTTACTGTATGTATTGCCTGATTTATACTAACTGCAGCCATTAGCGTACATTTTGGTGCCTCCATGGGGGCAAACGGCGGCCTAAGCACTACTGACAGCCAAATTCCTTTGCCAAACGGAGAAAACCATCCTCTTGCCAAGCGACCGCGCCCGGAAAGTTGCTCTTCAGCAACAACAATAGTGCCTTCTGGACAGCCGTTAGCCGCCAATTTTTTAGCCTCATTATTGGTCGAGTCAATTTCAGTAAAATAGTGTATCTCCCGTCCCAGCACCGTACTGGTCAAATGGGCCTTAATTTCCTCAGGCAGCAATCTTTCCGTCATTTGGCGAAGTGCATATCCCAGACGGGGATGAGCTTCAATGTCATAACCCGCCTGTTTCAGAAAACGAATATGTTTCCAAACGGCGGTTCGTGATATGTTTAGTATCCGAGAAATGTCTTCGCCAGAAATATACTGTCCTGCATGTTGTTTTAAGAATTCCAAAATTTCCGTCCGCATATCATATTCAACCCCAAAACCCAATATTGTTATCCTAATAATAATCTATTGGTTAACAATTGTCAATCAGAGCTTTTCTCACATTTACACAGCGGTCGGAGTATGATAGCATTCTCTCTAGATACCTGTGCTGTTAAACCTCTTATAGCGAATATAATTTTTTATAGACAGTGTGAGGTGACTTATGGAACAGATTAAAATACTACTGGCAGATGATGAAGCAACAATTGTCGAAGTGTTACAGCTTTACCTCGAGCGGGAAGGGTTTCAAGTATTTACAGCCTTTGACGGACAAACGGCATTGGCCATTGAAGAAAAACACCGCCCTGATCTACTAATCCTTGATGTCATGCTGCCGAGTCGAACAGGCTGGGAGATTTGCGCAGCCATACAGCGTAAAGTACCTGTCATCTTTTTAACTGCCAAAAGCGCAGAAGCCGACAAACTTACCGGTTTTTCCTTAGGTGCTGATGACTACATTACCAAACCCTTCAGTCCCCGGGAAGTTATCGCCCGTGTCAAGGCCGTACTAAGACGCAGCGGTCTGTTAGTCGAGGCCGGAAACTGCATGCAGTTTCCTAACCTCAGTATCGACCTAACTTCCCAAACAGTATCCACTGGCAATATAACAAACCAACTCTCACCCAAAGAATTTGAATTGTTAACGTTTTTGGCCCGCCATGCTAAAATGACTTTTTCCCGCGAGCAGCTCCTTATCAATGTCTGGGGCTACGACTTCGATGGCGCCGACCGTACTGTTGACGCAACCATCAAACGCTTGCGCCAAAAAATTGATAATCCGGAATACAGTTATATCCACACCGTGTGGGGAATCGGTTATAAATTCGAGGTAGTTGCCAAATGATCAAATCACTGTTTGGCAAACTGCTGCTTTCTCATGTCGCGATTATTCTTGTCAGCATGCTGACATTAGGGTTACTCATGTCGTATCTTGTACGCGATCATGTTATCGAAAACAAACGCCGGGACCTCCTGGAAAAAGGTAAAGCTGTTGTAGATATCATTACTCCCACCTTAGTCAAAGGCCAACAACCGCCAGACCGTTGGTTTGAAGCCATGGGTGATATGGTTGGCGGCACCATCTGGCTTATGGACAAAAATGGGAAAGTCCTTGCCGGCCAAGCACCGCAGGGCTGGAGAGGAAAACGTATAGGAAATCTCTCCGAACTATGGGATAAAGCCGATTGGCTGGATTTAGGTAACAGCGGCTCTCAAAAAATATTAAAACCCTGGCGCAATGGCGATCCGGCGATTGTGGCAGCCTTGCCACTACCATCACCGGCATCCGGTCCACCAACTGCATTATTTCTTTACTCTCCACTGAAAGGAGTCACCCGCACAACGCACGCTCTGGGAAATTTGCTGCTATATTCACTAACAGCCAGTGCTTTGGCTGCCATGATTGTCGGACTCTTGACAGCCCGCGGCGTCACTCGTCCGCTGCGCGATATCAGTCAAGCTGCAGCCGCCTTTGCTGCCGGCAACTATGCCAGCCGCACCACGGCCACGCAAAATGATGAAATTGGCGAACTGGGGCGTACCTTTAACGCCATGGCGGCCGAACTGGAACAATTGGAACAAAAACGACGCGAATTTCTGTCAGATGTCTCCCATGAAATTAAAACCCCTGTCGCGTCAATCCAGGCTTTGGCTGAAGCCATGCTTGACGGCCTGGTAACCACAGAAAACCAACGTGTCCGTTATCTTACCAGTATTGTGGCTGAAAGCAACCGAATTAACCGCCTGATTGGTGATTTACTGGACCTTTCCCAACTGGATGCCGGTGAACTGCGACTAGTTGCCAAGCCCATCCAGCTTGCTCCATTTATTGCTAACCATATCGCTACACTGATTCCCTTCTTGGATGCTAACGAGTTAACAATCGATATAAGCATTCCGACCACCCTGCCACCAGTTCTGGCTGATCCTGACCGGCTAGGCCAAATACTTACTA
>NZ_JBYKYF010000021.1:0-17923 GCF_057736855.1 Sporomusa sp. | reverse complement strand
CCTTCTGACAAATGCAATTCGTCATGCAGTATCAGGCTCAGTCATCAGCCTATCTGCCCGTACTTTTCAGCAACAAGTTGCGATTGATATAACTAACGTCGGTCAAGGTATCGAGCCTGAACACCTGCCGTATATCTGGCAACGTTTTTACCGAGTAGACAAATCGCGTTCCCGCGGTGACGGCGGCACCGGACTGGGCTTAGCCATTACCCACAAGTTAGTCATTGCGATGGGCGGAACCGTTAGCGCCACCAGCATACCGGGTCAGACAACCACTTTTACTTTTACACTACCAGTGGAAAAGTAGTATAACTCTACAAACACCAGTAAGCAATCAAAAGCCTGGGATAGATCAAATACAATCTGTCCCAGGCTTTTTGTACATCATTACTCATTATAACGGCAACTTGCTGATGATACCACTAACCAAACAGTAAATATGTTCTGCCAGTTCAACAGGCAGCGCGCCTGTACCACAGCTTGGTGTCCAGATCATGTTTTGCTGCAGGACGGGAATATCAATACCCCGTTTACTTAGTTCAGCACATTGTTCGGCAAATCGCCGCAATAGCGATTCCGGCGTTTCTTGCCAAGCTTCTTCTGAGGTAGGAACAAGTCCCCAGGCCATTTTTCCTCTACGGTTTAAATACTCTGCTAAACCGGCAGCTTGGCGCACCATACCAGCAAAGTAATGATAGGCGTCAAAACTTATCACATCTACTGGCAACGCAAACAAAATTGACCAGTCAATGTCAGCGCAAGCATGCACACCTACTTTAACGCCCTCGGCATGGAGCGCATCAATCATAACCATCAAGGCGGCAGTAACCGTTTCTCTGGCTATGGTACTATAATCATCTGTACCAACAAGGAATAATCCCGGATCATCAATAAAAATAAGCACAGGCAACCCTAATGCCGCTAACCGCCGTGCTTCAAGCACCGCCTCGGCGGTGAGGCACTGAACAACAAGTTGCCGCAGCATCTCGTTATAAAAGCACGGCTGGCCCTGCTCGTCCTTTATTTGCATCCCCACTGTAAGCGGCCCGCTAACATGACCTTTAACTCCTTGCGCATGAGGGAAACAACGGTTGAAATTCTCGATAAACGCTTCAAGGCCAGCAAAAGCCTCGCCTTCAAGGGCAAAGGTTCGCTCTGCCGCGCTATCACCATTCATAAGTACCTGATATTGCTCACAGAACCAAGCGGCCCTATCTTCCCATCCCGGTTTCATCCGGTCAAATACCGGATCTTGCTGCGGCCCAGATACCAGCACCCCAAATTTAATCAGCGGCTGAACGTATTGTACAACAAACCCCTGTTCCGGCTTTTTCGCTGGCAGTTGCGGCCAATGCGGCCAGTATGGCATAGCTTTTGCAATTACCTTCAGAGCGGTCAATTCATCTTTATGTGGCAGACTGCCCACCCCGGTAGCCTGATGCGGTTTTATCCAACTCATAGGCTTTGCCCCTCCCGTTTAAATTGTTCTTTTAGATAACCATTTTGTTAGTTCAGACTACTCTCTTTTCAGCAGCCCAGCAGTAATTACAGCAGTTAGCGGAATGGCGCAAACTAACCCGATACTGCCAGTTAAGGCTCTGGCAAATTCGGTTACGATCAGGTTTAAATTTAATATTTTTAACATCGGCACATGTTGTTGTGAAGCAATCAGCAACATGAGCGGCAGTGAAGTACCAGCATAAGCCAATATCAGGGTAATAGAAGTCGTCCCCATAATATCTCGGCCAACATTCATACCAGCCCGCACCAGTTCTTTAAAACCGATAGTTGGGTGAACACTCCTGACCTCATATACCGCAGAAGCAATGGAAATAGTAACATCCATAACAGCCCCTAAAGAGCCAAAAACCATTCCCGCAAACAGCACTCCTTGAAAATCAATTTGCGCTAACAACGACGCTTTTAACAGCATGGCCTCTTCGGAATCCAGACCGGTTAAATGCATAAGTTTAACAGATAGCATGGACAGTATCCCGGCTATCGCGGCACCGCCGATTGTCCCCAAAATGGCGGCCAACGTTTTTTTCGACACCCCA
The DNA here is from genome assembly GCF_057736855.1 of Sporomusa sp. Taxonomy (NCBI): domain Bacteria; kingdom Bacillati; phylum Bacillota; class Negativicutes; order Selenomonadales; family Sporomusaceae; genus Sporomusa; species Sporomusa sp. The sequence goes on along the minus strand of NZ_JBYKYF010000021.1, from coordinate 15,866 downwards.
CTTACCACCACCTGGGTGACCACCGCAATAATAGCAGACACAACCAATGTCAATAGCGTTAAGCTATACTGATTACCCATCACCTGGTCAATAAAAAACTTAAATATAAGCAACATCGCAAAAGCAATAACGAATACCGACTTAACACCAACCATTCCGCCAAACACTACCAGCGCTAATACAAACAAACCACCTAGAACATACACATAATCAAAGCGGTCAAAATCGCTGACATGATAACTGGTTCTGCCAAAATCATTGGTAACAGCAACTATGACTTTGTCACCCGGCTTAACCCTTATTTCATACGCTGAATGTTCTGATACAAAATTAAAAGTGTCTACCACTTTTCCTGCCTCCGGTCCGCTTGTCAACTGAATACTAACAAGCTCACCCTTAGCCATATGATATTGCTGCTGCATGTTTTGGTCCAGAGGACCAACAAATACCACTACTCCTTTTTCGTAAACAACAGGTGAAGACGCCGGAGCCGCCTGCAACACACTGGTTGACAATAACATAATCCATACAAATATGAGTAGCTTCCTCAACTTAAACCTCTCCTGATCGTCTGTACTAAAAAAACGGCAGGTATAAATACCTGCCGTGTTGTACTATCAATAACGCGTTTCCGCTAAACCAAAACTATAAACAATCTTAGGACCGCTACCTGTGTCCGGGTCAGTTGCAGCAGTGACCTGTGGCATATCAGCAGGCGGTACTTCATTATCGCTGTTCGAATCTTTTTCTGTGATCGTACCTTGGGTTAGAAGCTGCTCCAGTTCAGCGGCCTCAAGGGTTTCACGCTCTAAAAGCGCATTGGCAATTAAGTGCAATTTATCAATGTTGTTTCGTAATAATTCTTCTGTTTTAGCATAAGCTTCCTCAATAAGCCGGCGAACTTCCTTATCAATTGAGCAAGCAACTTCTTCACTATAGTTGCGGTCACGGGAAATATCACGACCTAAGAAAACCTGCTGCTCCTGACGGCGTCCAAAGGTTATTGGTCCTAATACTTCGCTCATCCCGTACTCAGTAATCATCTTACGGCTCAACTCAGTAGCCCTTTCTAGGTCATTTTGCGCACCGGTGCTTATTTCACCTAATACAACCGCCTCTGCAACTCGCCCTCCCAGAAGTGTTTTTAGCTGTTCTAAGAGTTCTGTTTTGGTTGCATAGTAACGATCTTCCTTCGGAAGCATAAGAGTATAACCACCTGCACGCCCACGAGGAATAATGGATACCTTATGCACAGGATCAGTATGGGTGAGCAGCATACCTACAAGCGCATGACCAGCCTCATGGTAAGCAGTAAGTTTTTTCTCCTTATCGCTAATAACTTTAGATTTTCGTTCAGGTCCAGCAACAACACGCTCAATCGCTTCTTCCATCTCTGGCATTTCTATTCGCCGCTTATTGCGTCTGGCAGCCAATAACGCCGCTTCATTGACCAAGTTACTTAAGTCAGCACCAGTAAACCCTGGACTGCGACGAGCCAGAACATCAAGATCAACATCTTTAGCGAGAGGTTTGCCTTTGGTATGCACTTTGAGTATTTCCAAACGTCCTTTAACATCCGGACGGTCAACCACAATCTGGCGGTCAAACCGGCCTGGACGCAAAAGTGCCGGATCGAGAATGTCCGGACGGTTGGTAGCGGCGATAATAATAATCCCCTCATTGACTCCAAAGCCATCCATCTCTACTAACAATTGGTTTAACGTTTGCTCACGTTCATCATGGCCGCCTCCAAGACCTGCGCCCCGCTGTCGGCCCACAGCATCAATCTCATCAATAAACACAATACACGGCGCACTTTTCTTGGCTTGTTCAAACAAATCGCGTACCCTGGAAGCACCAACCCCGACAAACATTTCCACAAAATCGGAGCCACTAATACTAAAGAAAGGTACACCGGCCTCGCCGGCCACTGCTCGTGCCAATAAGGTTTTACCGGTTCCCGGCGGTCCAAACAAAAGTACACCTTTTGGAATGCGTGCCCCTAAATCATTAAACTTCTTAGGATGCTTCAGGAACTCAACGACCTCTTGTAGTTCCTGCTTGGCTTCATCGGCACCAGCTACATCATCGAAAGTAACCTTGGGTTTATCCTCACCATGCAATTTTGCCCGAGATTTGCCAAAAGACATAACGCGGTTGCCGCCGCCCTGTGTTTGCTGCATGATAAAAAACCATACACCAATCAAAAGTAGTATTGGCAAAATGGATGAAAAAATCGTCGTCCACCATGGCGGTTGCGGCGGTTCTTCAGCTCTGATGTCTACTCCTTTGGCTCTCAGCAAATTAATAAGTGTCGGATCATTAGGTGTAATTGTAGAAAATTCCTGCCCGTCCTTGAGTTTACCGCGAATGGCATTGTCGACAATCGTCACCCGCTCAACTTTTTGTTCCTCTACTTGAGTCAAAAATTGAGTATAGCTAATTTCTTGCTTAGGTGTTGTCCGTGATGAATAGTAGTCGATTATCGAAATGGCTATAATGATAATCAACAAGTAAAAACTGACATTCCGGAAAAATTTGTTCAACAAGTAGCCCTCCTCTCGCTGGACCACAAAAACAGCGTTACTAACCTGTTATCATTCATATCGTATAATTATAGCATATTAAGTAAAAGTTGACAATTAAAAAAGGGCGCTAACCTCCATATACTTGCGGTTTTAGAACCCCTATAAAGGGTAGGTTGCGATATTTTTCTGCAAAATCTAAACCATACCCCACAACAAAATGATCAGGGATAGTAAACCCGTTATAGGCAATGGGAACATCTACCTTACGGCGGTCAGGTTTGTTTAAAAGTGTGCAGATCTTGATACTGGCTGGTTTGCGGGACCATAAATTATCGATCAGATAGTTTAATGTTAACCCTGAGTCAATAATGTCTTCAACAATAAGCAAGTGTTTATTTTCCACATCTTCATCCAGATCTTTCAAAATCCTGACAACACCGCTTGAAGACGTGGACGCTCCGTAACTGGATACAGCCATAAAATCGATGGATACCGGCAAATTTATAGAACGAGCCAAATCAGCCATAAAAATGACTGCGCCGCGCAAAACACCGATCATTAAGATTTGTTTACCTGCATAATCGGCAGTAATGGCTTCGCCTAATTCCTTAATCCGGGCAGCGATTTCAGCCTCGCTAAATAATATCTTATCCAGGTCTTCCATCATATTATTACTCATATTCAAACTTCCTCCTATTAGTAATACTAAGCTGCAATTTTTTCTTCGTATTGTCATTAATCCGGCCATGTTCGCTCTGTCGGTAGCCAACCACCCAGATGATTTCCTGCTGATCGGCAATAAGCGGAACATAATCCCGCTCGGCTTGAGGAATTTTATTATCAATAAAAAACTCTTTGAGCTTTTTACTACCACCAAGCCCTGCTGGTCGAAACCTGTCGCCAGGACGCCGGGTCCTAACAACCAGCGGCAGTTTCAGTTGCTCCAAATCAAACCAGGCTGTGTTCCTCCCCTGAGGAGACGGCAAATCGTCTATTATCTCAGCCGTTATCTCAATGTCATCTACAGCAGTTACCCCAGGCACAACAATTTCTGTTGGTTCCAATCGGCGTATAAACGCAGACTGTTTCACTTTAGCGACACTACTGAACAATTCCAAACCAGTATACGTTTTTCGGGCAGTCAAGCCGCCAGGCAGAGTCAGTACTGAGCCAACCGTACCGCTTAATGCCATTGATAGTAAATTTTCCACATGAGTATAGCTGATTCCTGTTAAGGTGCCACGTTTTTTTTCAATAGCCTGGCGCATAAATTCCCGCTGTAGAGCTTTATGTAATCCAGCCAGTGCCTTGCTGTTTATGATCAGCCGATCACCAGCTTCCGTTACCGTTGTCCATAATTTTGCTGCCTCTTGACTTAAATACTCATGTTCATCACCTGCCAGTTCAGAGAGCCGCCATAATGCATCTCTGATAGCAGGATTATACTCAGCCTCTAGTGTTGGCAAAAGCTTCAGTCTAATACGGTTTCTAAGATAATGGGTTTTAAAATTGGAACTATCATACCGCGGTTGTAATCCTTGTTCCATGCAATAGGTTTCAATATCTTGACGGCTGACAGCCAGCAGCGGCCTGATAATTCCACTATTTTCAGGTTGCATGCCTCTTAATCCACAACTGCCTGCACCACGCAAAAGATTGATCAGCACGGTTTCTACTTGGTCATCCCGATGATGCCCGGTAGCAATCTGCGCACCGCCCCAACGGTCGGCAACACTGCGCAAATACTGATACCTGAGCATTCTGGCTGCTTGCTGTGACGACAGTTTGTTAGCAGCCGCATAATCTGCCACATGAATGGATGTTACATGGCAAGTAAGCCCCAAACTGGCTGAGAAGGCTGCCACATATTCAGCTTCCTCAGCAGCCTCTGGTCGAAACATATGATTAACATGGGCAACCGCCAGACTAAAGGAGTATTCCTCTTTAAGCCTGTTTAGTATATGTACCAATGCTAATGAATCAGGCCCACCCGAACAGGCAGCCAGAATCCGGCTGCCTGGTTTAATCAAATCATAGCTGGTGATCCAATTTTTTACAATATCCAGCATACTATCCCCGGCTCTCTACCTGATAGTCTGCACTCACCTGCTATAGGCGATACAAGCAAGAGCGTAAAAAATAAAGAAAAATTAACAGCTCTTCTGCAGACTTTTCTATATTATCAATTCGCGCCCCATAATGCAAATTCCTGCCATTAAATAAGACTTAGCTTTGACGAGATTGCTCCCGTTTTACCAAGTCTTCTTCATCTTGTAGGACTTATTTCAAATTTCGCAAAAAAGCTTTACGGTATCAAGGGGTTAGTCACAGGTTTAGACGAATTTCTCCCTATCTGGCGACGGTATCGTAATAGGTCAATAAACGCTTCCAGGCGAGTTCTGATACCAGCCTCACCGCTCTGCTCGTCATAGGCGAGTGTCAATACCGGCATATCCACATCCCGACTAACCTTTGGCAGGATATTTTTGGCAATAACTTCAGGCATACAAGTAAATGGATACACCTGAATAATTCCGTCATACCCCTGCTGCTTCTTTAAAATCGTGTAAGCAATGCTTTTTAACCCGTGTCCGCCAACATAATGCCCCAGATAAGGTGCCGCCAAAGCCGTAATGTGTTTATATAATTCCACATAACTACGGTGGCGAAGAAGATGTCCGCGTACATAGTCGCTTAATAGCATAGTTCTTGACGTTTCTACGCCCATACCACCAAGACATTGTTCCAAGTTCTGATTAACGAAATCTTCCAGCATTACGTAAATTTCGCCTACGATTGCCACCCGTAAGGGAGTACCTTCCTTGACCAGCTCTATTTTTTGCAATTGATCGAACAGCTTGGTTCTAAGTGCTTGTATTTCCTGAAGACTTTCGGCTGCATCTACCGCAGCAACAGTCTGCTGCCAAATACGATCCGCTGACCCACGTTCCATTTCGCGCGGTCTGATCAGCGCAAGCTCACGTTGGATATCATCCAATAGATTCATTTTAGCCCCAGCAAACTTAAAAGCCTGATAAATTTCTCGCCACCCTTTTTGCGGAGCAATATAGCGTAATTGTTTATACACATCAATTACACTGGGCTCAACACTAATCATTGTAAAGGTATAGCCTTGCTCTGCCAAAATGGTTTGCTGTATGGCGGCATAATAACCAAGACGGCATGGACCACATCCGCCGCAAGTTACGATGGTATCAGCACCCTGCTGTAGTGCTTCTATGAAATTTCCCAGCGTCATCTTAAACGGCAAACATACCGTCTCCGGTGAAAACTGAGTACCCAGTTCCAGCGTATATTTGGTTATAGGCGGCGGGACTAGTACTTGACATCCTAATTGTCTGAACAATGCCTTCAGTACAATACTTAGGGTTCCTAAATGCGGAAAAGTAACAATCATAGTCTGCCCCTCCGTTTAATCATATCGGTAAAAGCCTCTAGGCGAGTCACTAGTCCGGCTTCAGCCGTATGCTCGTCCAACGACAGCAACATATAAGGAATATGCAAACGCTGGGCGTGCTGGCGAATGATCTCGCCAATTAAGGCGTCTGGGCCACATGCAAAGCAGGTCATAAAAATAATCCCACTTAAAGATTGACTGCTAGTCATCAGCGCCAACGCGGCACCAGCCATGTTATGACCGCCTGACCAAAATAGTCTTTTTTTCAGCTTGCAAGCAGCCTGATTTACTGCCTGCGGTTTTACCATCTCTGGGGTCAAAACTTGGATACCCAGATTATGTAACCGTCCTAATACATCCAAACTCACTTGACGATCATATAGAATATACGGGTGACCAACAACGGCTACCCGGGGTCTGCCATCGATTGGTGGTATGCATGGCTGTATCCTTCTGCGATGTTGCCAAGCCCGAACCCAAGCATAAAGGCTGGCAGATACTCCCTGTCCGAGCATCCGTCCCACAGCAATAATTGCCTGGTATAACTGCCAGCTTTTTTTTCGCATATCAATGTGAATATCAATCAGTGGCGGTAATTTGCCGACATTGTTTTTGAGCACATCCGATATCCCGATAATTTTAGGACAGGTGTATTGACCATGACTTACACTTATAACCCGCGGTAAAAATAAATAGTCTACCTTGTCCTGCAAATAACAGACATGACCAAAGCAGACTTTGGACGGTAAACACATTTCATCTAGAACACTGCCACAATCAAGGGTCTGGCGCGAAGTTTCGCCAGATAATACAACCTCAACCCCTAGTCCAGTCAGGAACTGTTCTAAGACTGTACCGTATTGATAATACATCAATGCTTGGGGCAATCCCACGCGAATACTCATGCTGTTACACACACCTTTTTGTCAGCCGCTTGCGGAAAAACGCCCTGAGTCCACTTACCACAGCGATCACCCCAGCGTCCGAGAATTTCTGTATTGACTTTCAGTTCAATAACTTCGCACAGGTTAGCGCAACCACTGCATTCAAAACTACGGGTGGTATAGGCAGCTTCAAGCGCCTCAAATCCTTTAAAAGCAGATACCTTCCTGCCGACCATATCCTCTTTGGCCGCAAGCGCTGCTCCGATGGCTCCCATAACATTAAAATATGGAGGTACAATAACAGGACACTTGAGCGCATCCTCAAACGCTCGCTGCATCCCTTTGTTGGCGGCCACCCCTCCCTGAAACACTACCGGACCAGTCACTTGTTTCCCTTTAGCTACATTACTCAAATAATTTCTCACCAGTGCCTGGCAAAGACCTTGCAGAATATCAGCAATCAAATGACCTGTCTGTTGTTTATGAATCATGTCCGATTCAGCGAACACCGCGCAGCGCCCGGCAATCCTGACAGGTGCGGTTGATGTCAGCGCCAATTCTCCAAATTGACTAATCGGAATATTTAATCTAGCGGCCTGCTGATCAAGAAACGATCCTGTTCCCGCTGCGCAAACAGTATTCATGGCAAAATCAGTTACAATGCCATTGCGAATAATAATGATCTTAGAATCCTGTCCCCCAATTTCTAATACGGTTCTGACATCTGGCACAATGTGCATAGCGGCAAGTGCATGGGCCGTAATTTCATTTTTTATGCTGTCAGCCCCCACAATCATACCGGTAAGATATCTGGCACTGCCGGTGGTTCCCACCCCCAATACTGTCATCTCACCCACCCGCTGTTTTATTTCCCTCAATCCTGTTTGCACTGCTTCAATCGGCTTACCTTGGGTACGCATATATAAGCTGTCAACAACATTTCCCTCTTGTCCGAGAACAGCTATATTGGTGCTCACTGAGCCAACATCAATTCCTAAATATACTTGCATTACAATCACTCCTTACCATTTCCAACGCCATAACCCGCTTTTTAGCGTTCTAGCATAAGCATAAGTTTTGGTCAGTGCAAAGATAACCGACTTCAAAGCCTGTAGCTTTTATTATTAGTTTTTATGCCAAAATTATACATATACACCATACCTGCTTCCCTGTATACCAGAAATGACTTACTCTCAAGAGAGTCCATTGTATGCCTCGTCCTTAGTAAAACCAACTCTGATTCTCAATTAAGTCCTAATCTTTTTTCGCATTGTTCTCGCCTAACATAGCATATATTTACATAATAAAAAGCCTAGGAGTTTTCCTAGACTCAACACGCTGCCACCTTATTGTATAATTCCTGCTGGTTCGGATATTCTGGCGACCAGCACAGCCATATCATCACCAGCAACTCCTCCTGAATATTCCAGAGCCTGATACAAAATCTTATCTGCAATGTCCTGCGGCCGTTCAGATCCTATGCGGCGAAGAAAATTAGCTATCCAGTTATCCTTAGCCGCTCCCCGTGCAGCATCAATAATGCCGTCGCTAACCATAACAACAATATCACCCGGAACCAGCCTTCGCCTGACAGGCTCAATTTCAATACTGTCTAATATGCCGATCGGTGGAGCCGCCGGGTTGATGGTCAAAACTTCCCGTACTCGTTTTACATAACTTGGTGCTGATCCAACTTTCAAAAACTCAGTTTCACCAGTAAATGTATCAACTACCACCATATCCACTGTTGCAAAAGTATCTCCCGGCATTTTTATCAATAACATAGAATTCACTGTCTTGACTGCCGTATCAATATCAAAGCCTACCGTCAACAGTTGCTGTAAAAACTTTACAGCCTGTCCGCTCCCATTGGCGGCTGCCTCGCCACTCCCCATACCGTCACTTAGAATCAGCGCTGTTCGTCCCCGACTGACTGGCGCAACTACGCAGGTGTCACCCGATATTGCGCCGCCCCCTTTGGCCATTGTTGCCATACCTGTTTCCACATGATAACGCTCAGCCAATTCCATAACCAGTTTACAATCCTTGTGACGAATTTTACTGCCACATTCAGCATGCATGATCATTTTCTCTTGTAACAGATTAGCGGTGGTCGGCAAAATGGTATTAACACATTCCCTTGTCCCCTGACAGACAGCCTTCTGCGCCTCCACCCGAACTTTACCCCGTTCACTAGTAACTCGTAAGCTGGTAAGCGGGCACCCCAACACCGCTGCCCGCTCTGAAAGCATCTCTGCAACCTCGATATCACTTTGTGGCCCTTTGGTAAGCTCGTGCGCCAAATGGCTAATAATCATTCCCGTTGCCTTCATTTGCTCGACAGCTACTTGGCGGCAATCAGTTAATTTTTTGTGCCAATACCAATGAGCCCGATTTTTTTCCGCCACTTGCTCAATCATATCAATAAGCATCTGCCGATGTATACATGTTGTTTTTATGCAATCTGGCAAATTTTTTGTCTGAAGTCTTCCGGCCTCTGCAAGAGCCAACATATCCAGCATGGCCTGATAGGTCTGATAGAAGTCTGCATCCCAGCACTCATTACGCCGTGTACAGGGTCCGCAAACTCGCTCCCCTACAACCGAAAGCGTTTGCGCCAATTGGGCTTCTTTTATTTTTTCATTATACATGCTACTTTCCTTAGCACTGCCTGAAGCAAAAGCATCAGATAATTCTTTGAAAATGCCGGCAATCTGATTAAGCTTGTCCACTGCTGTGTTAATGGTTTGCTGCGTATCTTCAGAACGATCAGGTTCGTCTATACAACATTCACGCCATTGACTCAGTTTAGCGGCAGGCACCAGCATGAAGACGGCTCCTGCCACAGATGCTTCCACCAGCACCAACAGTAATTCTTCTGGCCGCCCCAAATATAGTATAGCAATCGCACTTCCCAGTATAAACCCTAATAGTACCGCTGCCTTCCCCATAGCCCGGAACAAGCCACCCAACATGCCAGCCAAAGCACATATAGCAATACTCGAAGCTGCATGGCCATCACTCAGTCCTGCCACCAGTCCGGTCACAATCCCGACCGTAGCACCTAACCCTGAGCCCCCACTAAAGGCCAGTAACATAATAATCAGCGCTCCAGCCATATTGCGCACACTGTAGTCATATATCATGAAACTGCCCAATCCGGCAATAGCCGTAGCCAGTATAATTATGCCACAAATCAAACCTTCGGACCCAGTCTCCTGCCGGGTTGTCTGATTCAAAAACAACGGGACACCATATTGAAAAATAAAGGTCAATACCATGCATAACGTCGCGTCAAAAAACACCACCATCATCGCATATAATGCAGACTCCTGCCATGGTAAGAGTGCCATTCCGCCTAAAAAAACACAGCTAAATATAAATAGCGGCACGGCCTGCACTTTTTTTTCATACCGTGATAGCTTGTCCGATAACCGCCAATATAAAAGCATTGAAATCAGATAGACAATAGCTTCCTGATAAAACCCAACACTCAATACCCCAGCGAGCGCCCATACTCCTACGGCCCCTGCCCGTTCTCTAGCCGACCCAGCAATAGCTGCAAACAGTGCCAGCCCAAAGGGAGCCACTTCGCCCATAAGCGATACCCGTCCGAGCAAGAATGCCAAAATATTAAGCGGCAAATTCTGCTGATGTAACAGTGCCTTACCTACCGCCTTAATCCAGCTAAAAAAATCTTGCCATGGAAAATTCCGTTTCCTCTCTGGTATAGATTCTGCTGGCGCTCTCACCGTCGGGGCCTGTACGACTTCTTCAGGCAGTGTGATAACAGATACTTTTGGCATGAGTCTTCACCCCTGTAAAAATTGTCTTAGACTGTGATTCAAATTTTACAGAAGGTTCTAATAAAATGTTTGTCTGTTTAAGTCACCCCTCTCTGAAAAAAAACCGACATAGACCCAAGCTAAAATGCAAAAAGCCACCCGGCTAATTACTGCCTGGTGGCTAATACACTCTTTTTTCCGTTACATTATTCCATTATTTGTCGAATAACAAAACATTTCTATTTTCAATAATTATTCTGCCCGGCGAGCTGAACCAGCACCGCCCCGGCCACCGCCGCGCTTGGATTCGGTACTACGTTTTAAATCGGAAAGACGCTCATCGCTGTCTTTTAAAAACTTGCTCAGTTTATCTTCAAATGACAAATTACTTACTTTATTAGACCGGCGGAAATCGTTGGCATGCTGTTTCTTGGATGCTGACGGTTGCAGCTGCTTAATCGATAAACCAATCTTGCCGCGATCATCCACAGATAAGACTTTTACCTTTACTTTGTCCTGCTCTTTCAAAAAATCCTTAACATCGCGGACGTACACGTCAGCAACTTCGGAGATGTGAATCAATCCTACCTTTCCACCCGGCAACTCGACAAAAGCGCCAAAATTAGTTATGCCGGTCACAACTCCTTCTACAACACTGCCAACTTCAATGGACATACTAATCAAATTTCCTCCCTTAAAATCTATCGTACTTTTTACTGCGATATTTTGCATCTCGCAATCCATATTATACTCCGCCTAGTGAAAATGTGTCAAGAAATAGCTAGTTATCTGGCGGGAATATACGGAACTTCTCCCGGTTTTACTAAACCCAGCTCTTCACGGGCAACCTTTTCAATATAAGCAGCTGTACTTAAATTTTCCTTTTCAGCACGTAAACTGCTATTTACCGCACGCAATTCTGCCATCTGGGCATTAAGCATCTCAGTTTCTCGACGAATCTGGTACAGTTCAGTTTGCTGGTCAATCACAACATAGAAAAAATATCCAATCATAATAACAATGCATAACCGAAACCAACTAAACTGTTTGGATTTGCTGCGTTTTGGGGGCATAACATCACCATACTTAATTAATGTTTACATATATTCGCTCTTAACACGCCAAATCCTCTTTAATTATGGAAAATTATATGAATATTAAAAACCAATTATAATGGTGGTGCTTCTTCCGGCGGTGAAGGCGGTGGAGGCGGCGGACGCCAGCGTTTGTACCAGGCTGAATATTTCCTGACTATAAGCCGCAACGGCCATAGTGCGGCTCGCATAAGTACAACAGCAGGTCGAATAATCACACAGATAACTGCTAGTTTAGTCACATGACAGATTTTCGCCAATAATACTAACAGTGCCATAATAAGTTTCATGACATACTGGCTAACCAAACGATAATAGGCAACAATACCAATCAGTAGCGCAATAAAAACATAAAACCGGAGTTCACCCCAATTACCAGCCAGGAGTGCCATGAACGCAATCGCTGATGCCAACAAGCAGTAAATCAGATCAGTTAATGAAGTCACAAGCCACGGTGGCCGAAAATAACGGCGCAGTACCCGGTAGGTGTCAAACAATATTCCCAAAACTATCCCGGTAGTCACAATGAGTAAGAATGTCCTAATTTGTGTGGATAACTCCACCTGTTCACCTCCCTGCACCATTATTCGCAAATCAGGTCTGGTTTCTCAGGCTTTCCCCCCACTACTACCGCCAGCGAAAACCTCCATGCCGCCGAAACAAATACCTGCCTGTTAATAATAACAAGATTGTGTTCATAACAATGCCCCAGCCTAATGCGGATGCAATTTTTGTCCAGCAAACTGTCAACAAACCTGTTGGTGACAAATTGCCGCTAAACTGATACCAATATTCAACCACACGTGCTACATATTCTTTCGTCTCCGAAAAAGGTGGAATTCCGCCGTATTTATCAACAGCCCCAGGACCGGCGTTATAGGCCGCAACCGCAAGTTCAGCCTGACCGCTATACCGCCTAAGAAGTTGGCTAAGATAATATGTACCAACTGCAATATTAAGCTCCGGATTGTAAAAGCAGTCCCTGCCGCATTCTCCCTCATGCCGGCCGCTACAAATCAAAGTTTGGTCATTTACCATCTTCCAAGTACCGGGAATAACCTGCATTAGCCCATAAGCACCTGCTGTGGACAGTGCCCTGGGCTGAAAGGAACTCTCGGCTTTAATAACGGCGGCTATCAATTCAGGACTCACCCCATAGGTTTTACCTTTCTGGTTAATAATCTCAGCATAAGGCAAACCTTTCACTTCCCGTATCGTAGCAATTTGGGTCGTAAAATGGGCATATAACGCGCGGCGACTATAATCGCCAAGACGATGAGCAACACTGTAGACCACAACCTGCACGGCAAGCGTAAATAGCAAAAACAGCCATAGCGACAAGGCCCGGCTACGCACGTTATTTTAAAAACCGCTCCAGCAAGCCTTTTTTCTGCCTAGTTTCATCCTCATAGCTTAACCCTTTTACCGTACCCTCTATAATAATGTTCCCTTGCTCCAGATTAAGCTGTTTAATATTCAGACCCTCGCCTTTGATTGTCAGCACGCCTTGTTCAGTTTCCATAACAATTTCTTTTTCGTCATAGCTTCCCAGATTGCTAACACCATCTACAACAAGCTCTTCCCGGTCAACCAAAGTCAATTGATGACGCCATTTTGGCGTTTTGTTATCTATCGGCATAAATATATTCCTCCCTGCCAATGCTATCTCAAGTTATGTATATGTGGGAGGATACGGTTTTAGTACAAAGGATTGCAACAGCAATATACAACTATTGCGCCACTTACTTTACTAAATTAAAGCAAACTATCCAACTATGTTCTCGCTATGTTCGTTTTGCTGAAATACATTCACTCTTATCAGGAAATCACAGACTTAACATCACGGAGGTATATATGAGTAATTTAGCATATTATTGGCAAAAGCTGGCTTACCAGCTCGTCCATCAAACCACCCTCTGGCTGCTTATCGTATTTTTCGCTACCGCACTTGTCTCTTGGGTACTGAGTACTGTTCTTGAAAAACATAATAACCGTACCCGTGAAGCCAGATTTGCACGCAAAACAGCGGTTTTCTACGCCACCGCCGCTATTTTTCTCTGGATATTTAGCATTATATTTAAATAGCTAAATAGCAAAAAAACCGTTATTTGTGTGCACCCCGCTGACGGATAACTACATTAACCGATACCACTAACGGAACAGTAGGAAATACTTCGTCATCCCAGCGATCTTTTATCTCCTCCCATTGCTTCGGATAGGCAATCTGCATTTTTTTTCCCACGCACAAGGTGTCTGCTTTCAATTCCTGATGACGGGTATACGCATACAAGACCGCCTGTTTTACTTCTTGGGCAAACTGAAATTCTAGCTTTTTGAGATAGTCATGATCATTCACATTATGATCATGAGGCTCAGGACAACCTTCCATTTCCCCAATATTGCCATACATAGTAATATCAAGTGTGCAATACATGGTATTCCCTGATATATGGGGCCTAAGCCTGGTATCATGATGAAACAATTCAAACGCAAATATCCTTCCAGGATGATCCCGGCAGGCAGTAGTAATAATAACGCTCTTCTCTAACCCGATAATCAGTTTACCCCCCAGAGTACCATACTCATCCACGTAGCCTGCCAATCTGCCTCGTTTGATGATGGCCATGCCGCCTACTTTAAGAACCCCTTCAGACAACTTTATGACAGGTAAAGCCGCCGATATATTATTATCCATTCGAATGGAAGTAAATCCGAGTTCTGTATCTCCGCCGACAATATGGGGATTCTTCAAATAGTTGCGGCCAATGCCTGCCAAAAACAACCCATTCGGCTCACCAGTGGGAGGCAGATATTCAATAATCGGTTTAGCCTCACCAGGAGTAATATAGAGTCGTATCCGCCAGCGCATCTCAGCATCGCGTAAAAACCAATCTAACAATTGATCGAGTCCGCCGGCCTCAACCGCTGCCTGACTAATTACGATAGCCTGAATATGCTCCCAAGTTATGGGCCCGCCCAATTGTCCTAACATATTCCGGCTAATCTCAGACAGTAATCGTCCTGTACCAGAGATCACATAGGAACTAACGTTAGCACCACCCCGTTCTTCGCCCTCTCTGGGTTCAATCGCAAGTAATTGCACACTAAGCCGGAAATCCTTACCGCCATGAGGCTGCATAAAACTTTCTATTGCGGTTTCGCCACCTTCGACAACATCAATAGCTACTGCCAACGCCATCTGCCGGTTTTGTACTTCCCGTTGATCCCAACAACCTGCCAGTGGAAGACAAATAACGACAAGCAGTAGCCAAGCCACAAACTTTTTAGCCACATTGTCTTGTGCCATGAATAAATTCCCCGCATTACTTATGGCCGCCAATTTGATCGATGACAACATTGACTGACACGTATAATGGAATCGTCGGATAGATCGCATCCCAGTTATCTTTGACTTTTTCCCATATTTTGGGGTGATAGGTTTTGAGTTTGCGGCTTAATATCAAGTCAACCCCCATGGACTGACATATATTATGACTGTAAAGAACCATGCGTTTTACTTCTTGCGCCACCTTCTGTTCTACACTCTGGATAAACTCCGGATCATCGATTCGGGAAGCCTGGTTCATTTTCTGATATTCGCCCACGTTTCCCCACATATTGATATCCAATGTAAAATAGATGGTATTTCCGTTAACATGGGGCGTGAGCGGAGTATCGTGACGAAATAATTCAAATGCTATAAGTTCGCCGCTCTCATCACCAGGCAACGTGATAATAGCCGACTTTTCGGTAGCACGAATCATTTTCATCCCGGCTACTGCCTGTTCGTCGAGATAGCCAACAAACTTATCCCTTTTAAGTATTGCGGCCCCCCCCACCTTTACTACATCACCAACCATATCAATCCGAGGAATAGCTATATCCATTTTATTATCCAGCAGCACGCTAATATTTCCCAGATCGGTGCGAGCACCGGCAACATGTATATTCTTTTGATGATTTCTTACGATATTGGCCAAATAAATTCCTCCGGCTTCCTTGCTGGGCGGTACATATTCCAGAATCGGACGAGCCTCACCGGGAGTAACAAAAACTTTGATCCGCCAGCGCATCTCGGCATCCCGCAAAAACCATTATTATTAGTGAAGCGGCGCTGAAAGACTTAGGACTTAGACCAATTATTGACTGGTTTTTGC
>NZ_JBYKYF010000020.1:0-20996 GCF_057736855.1 Sporomusa sp. | reverse complement strand
GTAACTGGTTGCAGTTTTTTCTATTTGGGGGCTGTCTTAACGCGACAGCCCCTTTTTTGTTAATCTATAGAGCTTGCGTTATTAAAAATTTATTTAGTTTTTTATAAATAGTCGAAAATGGGACAAATACAAAGAAATAATGAGATATTTGATAGTAATTTAAAACAATGAGAAAATGGAGGTCTAAATTAATTGGCGGCACAGCCGATATAATAAACAGAAGCTCAGTACATACTCCTGTACCGGCCGGACAGGATTCATGCTGAAGTATATTCTGCCAGGCATGGATGCCAAGGCATACTTACATTTCAAGGAGGAATAAAAGCATGATTATTAATCACAATATTGCAGCATTGAATACTTACAATCGTTTGTCTGCAAACAATACTCAAACCAACAAATCTTTAGAGAAGCTCTCTTCTGGTCTTCGCATTAACCGCGCTGGCGACGATGCTGCCGGTCTTGCAATTTCTGAAAAAATGCGTGGTCAGATCCGTGGTCTTGACCAAGCGCAACGTAACGCTCAAGACTCCATCTCCATGATTCAAACTGCAGAAGGTGCGTTGAACGAAGTTCACAGCATTCTTCAACGGATGCGCGAGCTGGCAGTACAAGCTGGTAACGATACCAACACTGATGTTGACCGCGCTGAGATCCAAAAAGAAATTAATCAGTTGACTGATGAGATTGACCGTATTGCTAATACTACCGAGTTCAACACTCAGAAACTGATTGACGGCAGCAAAAGAGGTCTTGTAGCAGCAGAAGATTCTAAGGCTACTCTGCAATTAAATACCAGAGCGGATATCAAACTTGATACTTATGGTAAGAATATTTCAGTAAGTGGAACCGTTATCATTACTCGTACCACTTCGGCTGCTGGTTTTAATGCAGGGGATTACTCGCTTGGTGATCCTGCTAAGGCTGGTTTTACAATTGACACTACTGATACTAGTGGTAAAACAATCAAGATTGGTAGTGAAACAATTAAATTAACTAACTCGCTGGCAAGTCTGGCTGTTGGTGAAAGCATCACCATTAGTGTTAAGGCTGCAGTTCAAGCTAATAATGTCGTTAGTTCGGCATTTAGCATGCAGATCGGCGCTAACAGCGGTCAGAACATCCTGGTAGGCATCAATTCGATGAAAGCTTCGGCCCTTGGCCTTCGCAATGATAAGGCAGAGGCGCTGGACATCACCTCCTATGAAAAAGCTACTGCTGCTATTACCACCATCAATAATGCAATAGAAATGGTATCGACCGAACGTTCTAAATTGGGTGCTATCCAAAATCGTCTGGAACACACCATTAACAACCTCGGTACTGCCAGTGAAAACCTCACCGCCGCTGAATCCCGTATTCGCGATGTAGATATGGCGAAAGAAATGATGAACTTCCAGAAGAACAACATTCTTTCACAAGCGGCACAGGCTATGCTTGCTCAAGCCAACCAACAGCCGCAAGGCGTTCTCCACGTACTCCGGTAATCCAAATTATATTACCCATAGAGGCCAGAGTGCATACTCTGGCCTTCTTTTGTAAGAAAGGACAGTAGGCATAATGAAAATATCGGCTTGCCTGATTGCGAAAAATGAAGAAAAGGTAATTGCCCGCTGTATTGAAAGCTATCGTACGGCTGTTGATGAAATTATTGTGGTTGATACGGGTTCCACAGATCAGACGGTAACGATCGCCAAAAAACTTGGGGCGAAAGTATTTTATTATAAATGGATTAATGATTTTGCTGCTGCGAAAAATTATGCGCTTAGCAAGGCCAAAGGAGACTGGATCGTTTTTTTGGATGCTGATGAATATTTTGGCGGAAATACTGGCTCAAATATTCGGTCAGTGCTGCAAAAAATTGATTCAGCCTATGACGGTATTCTTTGCAAAATGATTAATATCGATCGGGTAACAGGAAAAATATCTGATGAAATTACACAAATACGAGTTTTTAGAAATGATAAGCATATTCGTTATGAGAATCCAATACATGAGCACCTGCGGCACAAAAAAATGGGAGGAAAAGTCCATGTCTATGTAGCCGCACCTGAAGAATTGATGATCTATCATACTGGCTACTCAAATGTTGATTCGCGGGAAAAGGCCGTAAGAAATCTGGAAATTCTTTTAAGACAATTACCGGAAGCGCCTAAGAAACCGGAGTATTATCAATACATTGCTGATTGTTATGTTTCTCTCAAGGAATGGGATAAGGTCATCGAATATACAAATTTGGCGATGGAACATAAAGTTGAAATGCCAACCCATGCTATCAGGCCGTACCACAATCTGATTGATGCCATGCTGGGAGCCGGCTATCCGGTTGAGAAGATTATGGCTGTAGTGAATACAGCGATTAAAAAGTATCCTGATCATCCGTTATTTTATTTTTACAGAGGAAATTTGCTGTATGATGAGAAACGTTATGATGCTGCTTGCCGGGAATACCAGAAAGCCTTACAGCTTCATGAAAGTTATAATTCTATAGAAATCAATCCGTTGCCGGCTAATCTCTGGTTGATCTACAACAAACTGGGAATTATTAGCGAATACCGGGGGGATTACCAGGCAGCGGTCGAATATTATCAACAGTCGTTAGCGTTAGATAATGACAATGTACTATGCTTTGACAGGCTCATGATGCTAATACGCACCCAGCCGCCCCAGGATATTATTGTCTGCTTAAATAGCTTGTATGACAGGACTAAAGAGGCTGATTTAAACTTTTTGACAACCAATCTGGTCAACCATCCGGTACCTAAGGTGCTAGCGTACTATACCAGTCTGCGGCAGAAACGGTATCCCCAAGAAGATTTTGTTGTGCTTAATATGCTGGCAGCTAACGGCTATTATGACAAAGCCTTTCCGGTGTTCCTCAGCAGCTATAGTGAAGACGGGGATGAGCGTTTGGCAGCCGCAGCTGCGGCTACGGCGCTCTTAAGTGGGAATGAAGCATATGTCGGTCAGTGTATGGCGGTCTTGCCGCCTGTATTTACCGATATCATTAAGGCCTTTTGCGGTGCTGCGCAGGAACTAGCTCTTGAAGCGCTTCCTGCCTATCGGTTGCTTGTTAAGTTATTTACCTTATGGGGTACTCCCGCTGCATTGGGACTATTAATTGAGCTGCTTTATTTATTCTCTGATAAGGTGCAGGCAGCCATGCAGACAGGCCGATGCTTGCTGGATGATGGCTACTATAACTATGCACTAAGCGTGTTTGACTGGGCGTTGGAACAAGCTGACGCTATGCCTGATAAGGTTTTGCATTATAGCCGAGGCTATTGCCTACACCAATTGAATCATCCGGCCGCTGCCGTTGAGGCGTTTATTAAGGCGTATGAGGCTGGTTACCGGGTTAATGATATTTATGAGTTTTTGCGGTGGAATGTTGATAAGCTTGGCGAAGGCAGTGTGAAAAAGCAGGTTGAAAAAATCTTGCAGGCTGAGAAGAGTGAGATGGTTAATTAGGGTAGATGGATCATTTGTTAAACGAAAGTAGTGAGTTTGCTTGGCTAATCGTGTCTTACATGAGGATATTGAACAAATTATTTCTGACCCGTCCATTCCATGGCGTGAGTTCTCTAATACAACAGTGCTTGTTACTGGTGCTACCGGGTTAATTGGTACTGCGCTTGTCAGGGTATTAGCTGCTGCAAGAAAAAAATACCAGATAAATCTTAGGATTATTGGCAGTGGCAGAGATGCCAATACAGGCGATATGTTGACGAGAGAGTATGGATTGGATATGTTTATTAACGCAGATATTCGTCATCCTTCATTTATGAAAGCCATCTCCATTACAGTGGATTATATCTTCCACTGTGCGGCAATTACCCAGTCCGCAGCTATGGTGGCAAAACCGGTTGATGTCATAACTACAGCTGTGGACGGTACAAGGAATATATTGGAACTTGCTAGACAATGCCACTCTCTCAGTGTCGTCTATTTGTCGTCAATGGAAGTTTATGGACTGACAGAGTTTGTACAGGTGAGGGAAACCGATTTAGGCTATTTGGATTTGTCTAATCCCAGGAGCAGTTATCCTGAGAGCAAACGGCTTTGTGAGAGTTTGTGTACTGCCTATTTCGTGCAGTACGGTGTTCCGGTAAAGGTCGCGCGGTTGGCGCAAGTTTTTGGGGCAGGAACACCGCAAACAGATACGCGAGTGTTTGCCCAATTTGCGCGCAGCGTGATCGCTGGGAAAAATATTGTGCTGCATACCGAGGGGAAATCCAGAGGTAATTACTGCTACTTAGCTGACGCAGTACGCGGTTTGCTGAAACTCCTGGTAAACGGTGCCGATGGCCAAGCCTATAACATTGCAAACCCAGAGGCAAGCATGACTATACGGGAAATGGCAGAACTGGTTGCCAACGAGTTTGGCCAAGGCAAAATAAAGGCAGTGATCGAGATACCCAGTGACATCGAAAAACGCGGTTATCCGCCAGATGTCGGTTTCAAGCTCAATGCAGACAAGCTGATGGCATTGGGGTGGCAGCCTAAATATGGGCTGACTGATATGTACAGACGAATGATTGCGGATTGGCAGGGAATGTGAATGCGAAAGTTTCAGCAGAAACAAATATTAGAAGGAATCCAAACCCTAAAAGAAGCTAACGAAGAAATAAGTCAGCTACTATTACAGCAAAAAACTAACAGCATCATAAATCTTCTGGCTGATTGTCAGGAGTTTGTTGTGCATATCGATAGTTTTATCGAAAATATTGCTGGAACAGGGACTCGTACGGCGGCTTTACTGGAGGAATATATTAGGCAGCTGTATGAAGCCAGTCTAACCGTTAATGCCGGAGACAAGAAACATAATTTTCTCAAACAATTACGCACGCAGCTCCATAAGATTGAACAAAGTGTCAAAAGTGAATTGAAACCAAACAAACTCGAAATCGTATTTTTCCCTTATAAAGCTTCCATGTTTGATTGTATGGAGTCTGTTTGGCTGGCCGCGAAGGATGACCCTCAGTGTGACGCTTATGTAGTTCCTATTCCCTACTATGACCGGCTGCCCGGCGGCGCATTAGGGCAGATGCATTATGAAGGCGGACAATATCCCGATTATGTGCCGGTAGTGGATTGGAAGATTTATAATGTCGAGGAGCGGCGGCCGGATATTATTGTTGTCCATAATCCCTATGATGACGCTAATCTGGTTACTAGTGTACATCCAAATTTTTATTGCAAACGATTGAAAGATTTTACGGATTTGTTGGTGTATATTCCTTACTTTGTTGTGCAAGATCAGATACCAGAGCATTTTTGTGTTCTCCCTGGTACGGTGTATGCAGACAAAGTTATTGTGCAGTCAGAAAAAGTCCGGCAGACATATATTCGAGTGTTCAAGGAGTTTGAGACTAAAAATAACTGTAAGGACATATTTGGAAAACCTGAGGATAAGTTTGTCGCGCTTGGCTCACCGAAGTTTGATAAAGTTTTGCAAACCAAGCGAGAAGATGTAACTATTCCTGAAACTTGGCAGCGGCTTATAGAAAAGTCAGAAGATTACTTTTAGGCGTTGTTGATGTAACTGCTATGTGATTAACATTGTTTAATAGGAGGCAAATGCGTTGGTAACAGCTCTTATCTTTGCGGGTGGCACAGGACAGCGAATGAATGCCCGCGCCAAACCTAAACAATTCCTTGAACTACATGGAAAACCGATTATTCTTTATACATTGGAACATTTTGAGGAACACTCTGAAGTTGACAATATTGTCGTAGTCTGTTTGGAAAGCTGGATTGACGAACTAAAACTTTGGCTTAGACGCTATGACTTTCGAAAAGTAACGCGAATTGTACCTGGCGGTGCCACAGGTCATGAATCGATCTATAACGGGCTTAAAGCCATGCAAGGCTTATGTGAGCCTGAAGATATTGTTTTGATTCATGATGGAGTGCGGCCGCTTATTAACGAGGAAATTATTTCGACTAACATCGCCAAGGTGAAAAAATGCGGTACTGCCATAACGGTTGAACCAGTGATTGAAAGCGTCATCTATAGCGAGCAAGGGGATTTAATCAGTGCTGTTCCTGATCGCAGCAAGATGTATATTGCCAAGGCTCCCCAGACATTTAGGTACGGTGTAATCTGGGAATTGCATCAAAAAGCGCAACAGGATAAATTTATTTCCATTGATTCTGCACATCTATGCAGTACTTACAGCGTAGAGCTGCACATGGTGATAAGTCCTCCCAATAATATAAAGATTACATCACCAGCTGATTATTATATATTTCGTGCCTTGTACGAAGCCAGAGAAAATCAGCAAATTTTGGGAATAATATGAGGCCTAATGGGGTGGATTTTGTTATGTTTAAAGATGCTACGCTTATGATAACAGGTGGTACCGGATCTTTTGGTAACGCGGTTTTGAAACGGCTTTTGAATACTGATATTAAGGAAATTCGCATCTTTTCTCGTGATGAAAAAAAACAGGATGATATGCGCAGACAGTACCGTAATCAGAAAATTAAATTTTTCATCGGTGATGTTCGGGATATGCAGAGCATCAGGAATGCAATGTATGGCGTTGATTATGTCTTTAATGCAGCAGCTTTAAAGCAGGTACCTTCTTGCGAATTTTTCCCGATGGAAGCTTTGAAGACGAATTGCATCGGCACTGATAATGTTTTGAATGCAGCTATCGAGGCAGGGGTCAAAAAAGTGGTGTGCCTGTCTACTGACAAGGCGGCTTATCCAATTAATGCAATGGGTATTTCAAAGGCTATGATGGAACGCATATTTGTAGCAAAATCAAGGACTACGGACCGGACACTCATTTGCGGGACCCGTTACGGCAATGTTATGTGTTCGCGCGGGTCAGTGATACCCCTGTTCGTTGAGCAAATTAAAAGCGGTAAACCATTGACGGTTACCGATCCGACAATGACGCGGTTTTTAATGAGCTTGGATGAAGCAGTGGATTTGGTGTTTTATGCCTTTGAACACGCTGAATCGGGTGATATTCTGGTGCAGAAAGCTCCTGCTTGTACCATCGGCGATCTGGCTCAGGCTGTAAAAGAATTGTTTAACGCTGACAATCCTATTAACTATATAGGTATCCGGCATGGAGAAAAATGTTATGAGACATTGCTGACTAGAGAAGAGTGCTTACACGCCGTTGATTTAGGTAGTTTTTATCGTGTGCCGTCTGATAACCGTGATCTCAATTATGAACAATATTTTGAAAAAGGCATGACCAGTGCGGCAAAAATAGGTGAATTTAATTCTAATAATACGCTGCAACTAACTGTTGAGCAAATAAAAGACAAGCTACTGACAACAGATTATATTCGTGAGGAGCTGGCTAAATGAAAGTAATCGTGCTTGGAGCTGGCGGCATGGCTGGTCATGTTATTGCGCTAAGCCTGACGGCAAAGGGGCATTGCGTCACCGGGCTTGCCAGAAGGAATTTACCTTTCTGTGAAACTGTTGTAGCTGATGTCCGGGATATCAAAACATTGGAGTCCGTGCTCAGACGCAATACCTTTGATGCGGTGGTCAATTGTGTTGGGATATTGAACCAAGCTGTGGATGCCAGTCCGTATACTGGCATTTGGCTGAATAGCTGTTTGCCGCATTTGCTGGCCGAACTGACAGCTAACATGCCTACCCGTGTAATTCATCTGAGTACCGACTGTGTCTTTTCGGGTCATGAAAATGGTGGTTACCGGGAGGAAAGCTTTCGCTCTGCCGATACTCTTTATGGCAGGTCAAAAGCATTAGGTGAACTCAATGATAGCAAAAACCTGACATTTCGTACCTCCATTATTGGACCGGATATTAATGAAAATGGCATTGGATTGTTTAATTGGTTTATGAGGCAGGACGGTCTGGTACATGGCTACACACGCGTTATTTGGACAGGCGTGACAACGATTGTTCTGGCAGAAGCGATTGCCTTGGCTTTGGAGTGTAAACTAACCGGGCTGTATCACTTGGTTAATGGTGAGAAAATCGATAAGTACAATCTGCTGCGGTTATTCAACTCGTTAAGAAATAATCCGCTTCGTATTCAGCCCGATGCAAGGGTGTGTGAAGATAAATCTTTGGTAAATAGCCGAACAGATTTTCCATTTAAAGTTCCTACTTATAAACAGATGGTGGCTGACATGGGGCAGTGGATTAATACTCATAAGGAACTGTACCCGCATTATCGCGTTAAGGAGCAGTAGTATGAAAAAATTGAAATTGATGACCATTGTCGGAACCAGACCGGAATTGATCCGTCTATCAGAAACGATCAAGAAAGCAGACCGTTATTTCGAACACATTTTTGTCCATACCGGACAGAATTACGACTATAATTTAAATGAAATTTTTTATCAGGATTTGGATATCCGCAAGCCTGACTATTACTTGAATGTTGTTGGCGATGACCTGGGACAGACTATAGGAAATATCATCGCTAGAACTTATGCATTGCTGGCAGAAGTAAATCCAGACGCACTTTTGATACTGGGAGATACTAATTCGGCGTTATCTGCCATTTCTGCGAAACGGTTAAAAATTCCTATCTTTCATATGGAAGCAGGCAATCGTTGTTTTGACGAAAATCTGCCTGAGGAGATAAATCGCCGCATTGTCGATCACATCAGTGACGTTAATCTGCCGTATACGGAACATGCCCGGCGCAATCTGCTGGCAGAAGGGGTGCGCAAAGAGTTTATTTATGTAACAGGCTCGCCGATGGCGGAAATTATAGCCGTAAATAAGGAAAAGATTGCAGCAAGTGCGGTGTTAACCAGAATGAATCTAAAAGAAAAGCAGTACATCGTATTTTCTGCTCATCGGGAAGAAAATATTGACAACCCTGCAGCATTTATGAGCCTGATGCAAGTCATCAATGCATTAGCGGACACCTATGGTATGCCGGTTATTTATTCTGTGCATCCTCGAAGTGCGAAGTTCATCAAAGAACGCAATGTCAAGTTTCATGCTTTGGTGCGAGAGCTACCGCCATTCTCTTTTACCGATTACAGCAAACTGATGCAGTATTCTTACTGTGTAGTTTCCGACAGTGGAACGCTGCCGGAGGAATCGGCCATTAGCGGCTTTCCGGCGGTAAGCATCCGAACTTCAACCGAGCGACCGGAAAGCTTAGATAAAGGCGCATTTATTCTTGGTGGCATTAGCGCTGAATCTGTATTGCAATCAGTCAATATGGCAGTAACTATGCACGCTGCTGGTTACTGTCATAGTACGGTGCCTGATTATACTGACTTGAATGTATCGGACAAGGTTATCCGAATTATTCAGGGTTATGTCGATGTTGTTAATCGGAGAATCTGGGGAAAAGCGTAGGAGGTTGCCCATGACAAGAAAAGTAATTTTTTATAATACAACGATTAGTGGGCTACTTAGTGGCGATATGGCCTATCTGAAAAAGATTCGGGCTACACTTGCGTTTTTTCGCGAACGAAAGGATGTGGTTCTGCTTTGGCGGCCACACCCACTGAATGAAGCTACCTACCAGTCGATGCGTCCCGAGTTGCTAGATGCGTATAAACAGATCATTTTTGACTATCAACAGGCTGGATGGGGAATTTATGATGATACACCTGAACTACACCGTGCTATTGCGATTAGCGATGCCTATTATGGTGATATGAGTTCAGTTGTACCTTTATTTATTGCTACCGGCAAACCGGTTATGATTCAAAATATACATGAGTATCACTCGTCAGAGCCGTATATACTGCCAACATGTCTATATATTGATGATGAATTTATTTGGTTTACAATCTGCGGAAAAAACGGTCTGTTTCGTATGGATAAGCGAACTGGGAAGTCAAAGTTTGTTGCTAATTTCCCCGGTTTTTTTGATAATGGCTATAATATATTTTATAATACTATGGCAAAAGTCTCAGATACAATGTATTTTACTCCCGGTGCGGCAGACAGTATTGTAATGTTATAATTTAACTGATAAATCTTTTGCTTCTGTTAATATTAACCCTCCCAGCATGCATTTTCCTGAAGTAGAGTATAACGAAACCCGTAAATTCCATAATGTTTTTGTCTATAAAAATAAAGTGTTTTTTATTGGTTGTTCATATCCTGGCATTGTTTGCTTGGATACCTTGAAAGGAAAGATAGAGTACTATACAGAGTGGGTGTCTGAATTTGTAGGACAACTGGAACCAGGGGGGTGTGATTTGCTTTTTGCTTCTTGCAGAGGTCCTTCTGTTATTATGGCAGTATCCTTTTTTACGAATTCGGTGCTTTCGTTTGATCTAGAAACTTGTCAAGCAATGGTACATAAAATTAGTGATAAAGTGACTGGCTGGACTGATATATGTTTTGATGGCACATATTATTGGCTCACCCCAAAAAATGAAATTGCAATTGTTCGTTGGAATTTCGCAAATAATGAGGTCGTAGAGTTCAGAGATTTTCCGGATAATCTTGAATCAAGAGAATATTGTTTTAGAAAAATAATATGTACTTATGATAACATCTGGTTGTTTCCCTTCAAAGGGAATATGGTACTAAAAGTCAATAAACATAGTGGGAGAGTGACAATAGTAAGGGAATTTAATTCTGTCCCTGATGCATATAGCTGGTATTTTTCTGCGCATTTGTATGGTGAAAAAATATATGCTATTCCCGTACAGGGCAATGTTATTGAAGAATATGATGTAAAATCCGATGTTTTGACTATGCATACAGTGCGTGTTGAAGACATTTCAACTGAAGTAGCTGATGTGAATAAAACAACGCCTACTTCTTTACTGTATCGGGAAGGTGGATGGCTTTCTATGAATCAGTTTCTTAACCTAGTTAACAGCAATACATTATATAGTGGAAGTGTACAGCAGAATGGTGTAAGCACTTTTTCAATAAATCGCGGTTCAGCAGGCCGCAATATTTACGATTTCATAAAGGCCAAATCACTATTGTAATAGACTTTGACCAAATGTATGACAAAGGGAGTGAGGAGGGTAACAGATGTTGCAACAAATCATCATTTTTGGTGCTGGGAACGATGGTCGGGAGGCGTTGAAATATTTTGGGCACGAGAATGTTTTTGCTTTTGTAGATAATAATCCGGCATTAGTCGGAAAATATATCGAGGGTAAACCAGTTTTTTCTTTTGAGGAACTAAAGTCTATTTATGCTAGAGATAGCGAGTCGGAGAGCATTATGTTTGATGTGGTTATTGCGGTATCTTATAGTAAATGGGCGATGCATGAGATAGCCGCACAACTCAAACAGATTGGTATTAATAACTTTAGCCTCTTTATCGATATTAAGCGCCGGTGGCCTAGTGGTGCAGAGTTTATCCATCGAAACAGAGAGGTTTATCCTTGTGAACAGGAGGCGCTGCATAAGATATACTTGGCGCAATATGAGTGGCTGCTGCGTCATACTGATCCAACTAAGCTATTGCCAGCAACAGGTGAGTTACGCAAACGGCAGCTGGAAAATCTTGGGATGGTAGTAAAACTTATGGATGAAATGAAACCAATAGATGTCAAACCATTTCTTATTGATGGATCGCTATTGGGAGCAGTTCGCCACAAAGGTTATATACCTTGGGATGATGATTTGGATTTTGGGGTTTTACGCGCGGAATACAGCCGGATTTATCAATTTTTACTGAAACGCTGCAGTTTTTATTTATTTGAAGAAGAAGGCTGGATTAAGCTTAATCCAGATTTGTTTCCAGATGACGAGGCATGTGAAATCATTGCTATATGTAATATCGATTGGATTCACATAAGACGGGTTGTTTGTCCTGCAAAGGGTAAGGTGGTAACATTCGAGGATTTCGTAAAGTACTCGGAAGTCTTAGCAGACTTCAAGCCGTTTGATTATTATCCTGATTCATTTACTGATGCGGATTATGTATCATATTGCCGATCCTGGCATAGTAGATTAAATAGTAAGTGTGATCCAACATTAACAAAAGCTTGGCTTGCGTCGCTTAAAGATAGAAATATGCATCCGATAAAAAGTACTCGACTTGGTCTATCAGTAGCTAACAATTGTTTTAGTATGTGGCCTGATAAATATTTGCAAAATTGTCTTTGGAATACCGCTGACTTATTTCCGTTGCAAAAGCTAGAGTTTGAAAACGTTTTGCTTTATGCGCCAAGTAATCCGAACATTTGGCTATCTCGCCGGTATGGTGAAAATTATATGCAGTTGCCATTACGTACAGGCGTTTATGTGCATGATAAAGACAAAATATTTACTGAAATTTACTAAATAATTATATAGTTGTTAATAGTTAAAGAAACATGTTATTGATGTGAGGAGAGCAGTATGTTGTTTAGCAGCAAAGGGCAAACGCTTGCCTATCTACGCGATAAACTAAGCCTGTCAACAATACTTCCGTTGCACATAGTCAAGGGAACGGACTATTTAACTGATCCTCAAGGGATGGTTGCAGCTTTGCAACAAGCCTTTTTTGGACAGCAATTGATTGTTCGTTCATCTTGTAGTCAAGAAGACAGCACAGAAAAGTCAATGGCTGGAGCGTTTTTAAGCATAGCCAAGGTAGATGCCTCTAATGGCAAAGCGGTGAAAGCAGCCATTGAGCAAGTCTTTGCTTCTTATAAAACAGATATATCTCGTGAAACGGTTTTAGTACAACCGTTTCTAAATGATATTCGCCTTTCAGGAGTTGCTTTTACCTGTGATATAAACACGTATGCTCCTTATTATGTAATTAATTTTGCGGAGAGTAATGATACAGCGGCGGTTACAGGCGGTACTACTAATGAAACCAAAACATTCATTGCGTATAAAAAGGGATTAGATTATGTACGTGATCCTCTCATGCTGCAATTGATAGCTGCTTTTCGTGAATTAGAACAGCTTTGCAGCAATGAGTATCTAGATATTGAATTTGCTGTTACGAAAGAAAATTCAATAATTGTTTTTCAAGTCCGTCCGATCATAAAAAAGAATAAACAAACCTCAGTTCTAATAGATCTGGATACTCCCCTAAATAAACTCTATAAGAAAGTCGAGAAATTGATGCGCCCTCATCCATTTCTAATGGGCAAAACAACCTGTTTCGGCGTTATGCCGGACTGGAATCCTGCCGAAATATTGGGCATTCGCCCTAAGAAACTAGCTATTTCTCTATATAAGGAATTGGTAACTGATAATATCTGGTCACGCCAAAGGGATAGTTACGGCTATAGGGATTTGACCTCTCATCCGCTTATGGTGTCCTTTTGCGGCGTTCCTTATATTGATGTCAGAGTGACTTTCAATTCTTTTATTCCTAAAAGCCTACAGCCGGATATAGCGGACAAGCTAGTAAACTACTATATTCAGAGGCTCAAAGAATATCCAGCATATCATGATAAGGTAGAGTTTGCTATTGTTTACTCTTGTTATTATATCGGACTACCTAGGCATTTACAGAAGCTCCAGCATTATGGCTTTACTGAAAATGAAATCAAGCGAATTGAATTTTCGCTGTTATGTCTGACTAATGATATTATTCATCCGGAACATGGCTTTTGTCGGAAAGATATTGAGAAAATAGCGATTCTCACGGACAAACACAATAAGATTGTGAAAAGCAATATCTCGGTTATTGATAAAATTTACTGGCTTATTGAGGAATGTAAGAACTATGGGACTCTTCCTTTTGCAGGAGTTGCTCGTGCTGCATTCATAGCTGTCCAATTTTTACGATCTTTTGTTGATTGTGGTATATTGAGCGAAGCTGAATATCATGCGTTTATGGCCTCATTGAACACTGTCAGCAAAGAGATGAGACGAGATCAGAATGCGCTTTGTTCAGGAAAACTATCCAAAGAAACTTTTCTTTCTAAGTATGGACATATCCGTCCCGATACATACAATATTCTTTCGCCACGTTATGATGAAGCCTATAATCTATATTTTGCTAATGCTAAGAATACAGAGGTTGTTGATTCCAACAACTTTGTTTTTAGCAAAGCACAGTTGGAGCATATTCAATGGGAACTGGATCAAAACGGATTTTTATTATCGGCAGAAGAGTTGATTAGCTTTATCAAAGCGGCAATTGAAGGACGCGAATATCTGAAATTTGTTTTTTCGCGTTCGGTAAGTGAGATATTGAAACTGATCAAAGAACTGGGAGAGCGACTAAATATCAGTGTTGAGGATATGGCTCATTTAGATATTAGCCTTTTGAAGCAGTTGTATGTTGACCTTTATTTTGGTAATCTAGGAGAAGTATTAAGAAACAACATAATGATGAACAAACGGCAATTTGAATGTGCTGCTACTCTTAAACTGCCATGTATTATTAGGTCGCCGGAAGAAGTGTATTCGTTTTACTTGCTTGAAGATGAGCCCAATTATATTACGGCAAAAGTGGTTTCCGCCGAGGTTGTATGTTTAGATGAAACAAAGGAGACCGAATTTAGTGGCAAAATTGTATTTATTTCATCAGCAGATCCAGGATATGATTTCTTGTTTTCCAAGAATATCGCCGGCTTAGTGACCGAGTTTGGCGGTGCCAATTCTCACATGGCCATTAGATGCGCCGAACTGTCAATCCCAGCTATTATTGGGGCTGGCAGCAAGTATGCAGAGTGGAAGCAATACAAGAGAATTACGATAGATTGCCTGAATCGAAGTGTTAAAGAATTGTAATTTTTGCAAGGAGATAAAAGATATGGTAACTGCTAGATTGAAGAGACCTTTGGCGCTGTGCATGACAGGAATAAGCGGCAGCGGCAAAACTACTTTGGCCAATGCGATTGCAAAAAAATTAAAAAGCCTTGGCGTTCTGCTTGATGTGATCGATGGCGATGACACACGCGAAATGATCGGCAATCTATTTGGTCATTCCAGAGAAGAACGAATGAAAATGAGCCGGGTCAATCAGGCAATTGGTCATTATTTACTGCGCAACAATGTCGGCTTTATCCTGGCAGTAGTAGCACCGTATGAGGAAATGAGAAGCCAGTTCCGCCAGTTTTTCGGAGAAGCATACGTACAGGTGTATGTCAAGGCTTCCGTGGCAACATGTATTGAACGTGATGTAAAAGGGCTATATAAAATGAGTCGCGAGGGAGACCTAGAACACCTGAACGGAATGGACGATTTGTTTGAGGAACCACAACATAACGAACTGGTCATTGATACAGAAATGTCCAGCGTTGAAGAAGCTAGCACTCTTGTCATTGAGTATTTGTACGCAAAAGGCTATATTGAGTAGAGTTAAATTAGGAATTGCCGTCCTTTTGTATATCTTGCTTTAGCAAAACAATATGTTTTAAGACTGGATGAATGATGAAGTAGGTTTTAGCATTTTGATTTGACTGGGGGATGAGGAGAAATCTCCCGTTCGAGACATATTGCATAAGAGCATCGAGAAGCACTTCAGCCCTTATGTAAGGTTCATAAAGATAGTCGATATTTATTCCTTTTGGCGGCATGGGAAATTCTTTGTAACTAATCACATTGCCTTCATCTAAACCCGGAGTTAGTATGATTGCACTAGCTCCGCAACGGTTTTCTTGAAGCAAACTATAGTAGATAGTGGTACTTCCGCGATATTGAGGCAGCCTTCCGGCATGAACATGGATGAACGTTTTGCCCAATGTGAATAAATGGGGTTTTAAAATTTGGCCGCCAAATCCGGAATAGATCAGGTAATCTTCTGGTATTTTTGCAATTTTCTGTGCCGAAAGTTCGCTGTTAATATTTTCTGATGTAATATATTCTACAGCGATTCCATATTTTTTTGCGGTATAAAGCAAAGGTTCATCTAATTCAAAATATGTATTTGATTGGTTTGGAGGCTCAATATAATTTGCTGCTTCGTCATCCCATTTCTGAGGATTATTGCTCAGCAAATATATTTTATTTATATTCAGGTTATTTTTACACAGATGCTGTAAGTACGCTTTGCTTCTAGCAGATGGCGCGGCAATCATTGCAAAATGATTTAGTTGCATTATCAAAGTCCTCCTAAACCCAGTTTATGTTATTTTTGGCAAGCAGTTTTTTTACTTCCATTACTTCAAAAGAAATAACTTGCTTTAAAAGTAGATATAATGGTTCAGTAGGTGCTTTTTTGCACAAAGAATCCTGAGATAATAAAGTATCATTTACTTTTAGTAAAGCGTTAAGGTATATAAGATTTTGGTTATGCCGGTATGCTATAGTTAACAAATCAGCGAAAATAAGATATAGGCGTAAATCTCTGTAGTTCTGTTCTTTTGCCAATTTTAGTTCTGCGGTATAGTGCTTGTACAGCCGTTTGTGTACTTCAAAAGTTTTAATAACCGCATCCAGTTTTTTTAAAGTGTTTGGTAGATCGTTACCACTACTTAATTTTTCTCGTAGTGTCAATAGTAGTGGCAGTAAGCTTATGAAACCGTCATCTTGACATTGAGTCCTGTTCAAATCATTTGTTTCTGCTTCTAATTGATGCCAGAAGGTTTCTATGCATTGACTTTCTTGAGCGGTCATGGTTTGGTGCAGATACGGAGCTCTGGATAAAAAGTAGGTTTTGATGAAATTTATGCCTTCATAGGTCGTATACTCATATTTTTGAGGAAATTCAAGATTATCGGTTGTAATATATTGATAAATAGTTAGCCACCCTTTCTGTCCAAGTATTTTTATAAAGCATATTTTTATGTTCGCGTTTTCGCTTATGGTATCCTGCCTTACTATCTTATTATACGGAAAAACGTTATGAGGAGATTAGCAATGAAAAAGCTTCTATTCACACAGCGTGTTGAGATAATAAACAGTTATCATGAAAGACGCGATTGTGCAGACCAAAATATCGCTCGGTTTATTAGGGCTTGTGGCTATATTCCCATTCCTTTGAGCAACATTTCAGAACTAATTCCAGAATATATTAAATTTATAAGACCTGACGGGATTATTTTGACTGGCGGCAATGACCTACGCGAATATGGCGGCAATGCTCCTGAACGGGATTGTGTCGAACGGTTATTGCTTGATAGTGCGTTGCAATACGGCATACCGCTTTTGGGTTATTGTCGCGGAATGCAGTTAATTGCGACGTATTTTGGGGCAAAGCTTGAAAAGGTAACAGGACATGTTGCAACACGCCACATGCTTTTGGGGCAGGAAAAACGTGTTGTAAATAGCTACCATAATTATGGAATTACAGAATTGCCGGAGCCTCTTAAAGTAATTGCGCAAACCGATGACGGTGTTATAGAGGCGTGTAAACATAGCGAGAAAGCGATTGTTGGAATTATGTGGCACCCGGAACGTGAAAATCCGTTTGAGCGTGCGGATATAGAGCTTGTACAAAACATCTTTCAGTAAAATATCACGCTAATGAGAGGTTGGTAAATTATGAAAGCCATTATATTAGCCGCAGGACAAGGAACAAGATTAAAAAAATATACACAAGACTTGCCAAAGGGTATGTTGGTATTTCAAGGAAAAACTATCATTGAGAGACAAATTGAGCTATATCAAAAATGTGGAATAAACAATATTATTATCGTCCGGGGCTATGCTGCTGATAAGATTAACTATAAGAATGTTCGGTATTATACTAATGAAGCTTACTGCACAACCAATATGGTAATATCACTCTTAACAGCGAAGGCAGAGTTTGATGATGATATTATAGTAAGCTATTCAGATATTTTGTTTGATGAGCATTTGCTGAAAACAATGATAGTAGCTAAAGGCGATTTTGCAGTTGCCGTTGATGATAATTGGAAAGAATATTGGCAGAAACGTTATGGACGAGTGGATGTGGATACAGAAAGCCTTGTTATTAACAAGGATAATCATATTATTTCGCTTGGTTTGGAAAACCCTTTACCGCATTTAATTGATGCTCGTTATATTGGGCTTTTGAAATTTTCCAAGGCAGGCTTGCAATCTATTTTAGAAATTATGGACAGGAACTATAACACCTATAGAGACAGGCCATGGCAGCAATCGGGAAAACATATTCAGCAAGCAAGTATGACAGACTTACTAAATGCACTTATTCAAGAAAAAAATACGGTAGAGGCAATTCGCTTTCAAAATGGATGGATTGAATTTGATACGAATGAGGACTACGAGAAGGCATGTGAGTGGTGTGCTGATGGTAGTGTAAGGATTTTCCTTAAGGATATTGAATGCATATAAAAAAAAGACAATCCTAGCATGCTAGACAGCGATATTGGCAAAGTGGGAGCTTGTTGTTACGGCAGATGAAAAGGATTGAATGATTAGATTAGCTAATTGGAGAGAAAACCATGAATATTACTTACGTAAACGATTGTGATTTGGCTGGTCGGCGGTTTAACGGATATGATTTGCATTTGTCACTAAATAAAAAGGGATACAATACTCAGCAATTGGTGTTGGAAAAAAAAAGTGAAGAACCGACAACTGTAACTTTAGTAGGCAGGCATGGAGCACATTTGCGAGCAGTACTTAAGAATCTTGAGTACCATTTGAGTATAGCAAATCTACTTTATCCATTTGGTAAGCTGTTAGCTGAGCATCCGATATTTCAAAGTTCGGATATTGTACATTATCAGTTAATTCATAATCAGGTACTTTCTCTTTTTGATTTTCCTGCTCTCACAAAAAGGAAGCCGTCCATATGGACTGTTCACGATCCGTGGATAGTAACTGGTCATTGTGTGCATCCGTGCGAATGCATGAGATGGCAGGATGGTTGTTTTGCTTGTTGCAACCTACAGGATGCAGCTTTCCCTATGAAACAAGATAACGCCAGTGCTATGTGGAAGATAAAAAAGGCTGTATATCGTGAGATGGATATTGACATTGTAGTTGCTTCGAAATTTATGGAGCATTATATTAGGAATAGCCCATTAACAGCACATTTTAAGCGAATACATAGGATTCCTTTTGGTATTGAAACTAGCAGCTTTTCTAAATCAGACAAAAATGAAGTTCGAAATCGTTGGCGGATTCCTCGCAATAATTTTGTTATCGGTTTCCGTAATGAGGTGAATGAAATTAAAGGGGTGCGTTATGTTGAGGAAGCGCTTGGCAAGTTAGTTTCCGATATCCCGATAACAGTGCTTACTGTTGGCAGTGGCGAATTGTCTGCAGAACTTTCTGCCAAGTATCAAGTTATAGAACTCGGCTGGCTAGAAGACATTTCGCTTTTAGCTGATTTTTATACTGCTTGCGATGTGTTTATAATGCCATCCCTTGCTGAGTCTTTTGGCCTGATGGCAATAGAAGCAATGGCTTCCGGTTGTCCAATCATTATATTTGAAGACACAGTATTATTTGATATAACATTTGCGCCGGAATGCGGGATTGCGGTTCCCTACAAGGATAGCGATAAGATACGAATGGCGATAGAACAACTTATTCGTAATCCTGCGGAACGTCAACAGCGTGGCGAAATGGGTAAAAGTATTGTTAGAGAACATTATCAATATAAAGATTATGTAAATTCTCATATTGAACTGTATCACGAGGTTATGGAGCGTAGGTATAAAAAATGGAGGTTCAATAATGACTAATCCTTTGGTTTCGATTGTGATTCCAGTATTTAATGGAGAAAACTATTTACGAGAGGCAATTGACAGTGCGCTTGCTCAATCTTATGATAATGTGGAAGTTGTTGTAATAAATGATGGCTCTAATGATCAGGGAGCGACTGAACGGATTGCTTTGTCGTATGGTGATAAAATCCGGTATTTTTATAAAGAGAATGGTGGCGTTGCTACGGCTCTTAACTTAGGAATACAAAAAATGCGAGGAGAATATTTTTCCTGGCTATCTCACGATGATTTGTATTATCCGCATAAAATTGCTAGACAAATTCAAGCTCTGCGTAAGCATGGTGATATGACCACAATTGTTCATAGTGATTATAACATTTTAGAGGATAGTTCCAAAACAGTTATCCCTGTGCAACAAAGTCATATTTATTCTATAGAGCGACTAACCAATTCGGTTTTTCCCGTTCTGCAGGGAATGATCCATGGATGCACTCTTCTTATTCATAGAAGTCACTTTGCTCGTGTGGGAATTTTTAGGGAAGATTTGGTTACTACACAGGATTATGATTTATGGTTTCGTATGTTGCGGTTTCAACGAACGTTGTATATTGACGAGCCGTTGCTATTAAGCAGGGTACATGATGCACAAGGAAGCCGAAATTTAGTTTGTCATCAATCTGAACGAGAACACTTATACATTAACTTTATTCAAACGCTGACAGAATCAGAAATGTGTTCTATGTATGGAACTCCGGTTAATTTTTATTCTAGAATGAGCTGTTTTTTGAAATCTGCCGGATTGGAAAAAGCCTATCGTTATGCAAATAAAAGATTGCAAGATACGGAGGTGCCAAGGAATATGACAGAGGAATTATCGCGGTTGGAACAGCAGATAAAGAAACTTTCCGATGGTAGAGCTGAAAGTATATGTATTTTCGGTGCGGGAGGATATGGAACCCAGCTATATCAAGAGTTAAAAAGACGATTAATTGTTGTCAAGTGCTTTGCTGATAACAATCCGGATAAATGGGGGTATCTTTTCGATTCTGTTAATTGTATTTCTCCACAGCAACTGTTTGAGGTAAAAGACACAACATTAATAATTGTAGCTATGCGGAGACCGGATGATGTGGTGGCTCAACTACGGTCAGCCGGTTGTCCTTATGTTACAACGAAACAGGTGCTTGACGAAATATTGTTTACGGTGCCACCTGTGAAATGGATTACAGCTTTGGAAAGTATTGAGGGGGTGGATTACTCTTCAAAAGAATCAGTCCTTCTAATTCAGAAATTTAATCAGGTCATTTTTGAAATATGTAAGTATTATGAGAGTAGGGTACCTGGGAAACATTAGGATATTTATTATCCTATGATAAACCTTGCAAGAATTATTGGAGGCCATTTAAAATGATAAGGGTTGCTTTAGTGGTTTATGGTATGCTTGGCGGTGGGATTGAAACTTTTTTATTAAACTTGGGTGTATATCTGAAAAAATGCCAGTATGATGTGACAATTGTAACGACAGAATGTCCTGG
>NZ_JBYKYF010000351.1:0-2796 GCF_057736855.1 Sporomusa sp. | reverse complement strand
GTCCAGTTAAAAGGCAAATCCCAATAATCATAACCACCATGGGTTATAACATTATTTTTATCTAAAATATTATTAAGGTTTAGTGTTACCGTGTCATTCGCGCTCATTGCATAATTGACGACAGCATTTAGGGTAATAGCACTGGGAATTGTCTGATCATATCTGTTTTTTTGCCGCTTCGTTAAGTAATTACAAGTTAAGCTTGTCTGCCACTTATCCATCTCGTATTGCACGCCGGCACTTAATTGCATTTTGGGATAGGTCTGTTCCCAGCCGCCTTTACCATCTTCGGCTTCTGGTTTACCATAGTTAAAGCCAAAATTCAAATTCCAGTGATCATTTATAATTTTGTTGTACTCGGCCTCAAAACCCGTGTTCCTAAACTTGCCTTTATTAATAAGTACATCTTTTCCCGTATCATCTTTTGCATATTCAAACTTATTTTTAATATCCATTTTGTAGACAGCAAATTTCCAGGAACTATCCTCATTAATTATTTTATAGCCTGCTTCGTAGTTCCAGCCTTCTTGCGGCTTTAAGTCTTTGCCATTGGCCAACGTGTTTTTCGAAAAATACTGATTTAATGGCGGCATTTGAAAAGCTTTTCCTATATTGGTGTACCAAGAAGAAGTATCGTTAATTTTATAGACAGTCTGTACTTGAGGAATAAATATACTCTGATCCTTTACCGGATCACTGACCTTTTGACCGCGTACCCCCATAATGGTTGCAAACTCAGGGGACATTTGATAAGAATATTGGGCATATAAGGCATAGTTGTTGCGTCCTGCTCGCTGTGCAGAGTTTGCCGCATTTTTATACTCTTCACGGCTAGTTAACAGGCCCATAAGCACATTATCTTTATCCCCGCGAACTTTCCAGCTTTTTTGGGCATCTAAACCTAAATTATGGGATTTGTAATTACTGGTGTTAACGGTAGTTTTATGGGTATAATTATCGGTTGTCGTCCCATATAAGTCGCGAGAACCGTAAAAGAGAATGGATGTAAAGCGATTTTCTTTATCATCATAGGTAAGTGTCAGATTGTCCTTAACATCATTATAGCGATATGATTTATCCTGCTTTTGACGACTTGTAAATCCCGGATCGGTAACTGGATCCCAATAAGGGGTAGTACCATATTCATTATTGCTTTCTGTACGCATGTAATTTAAATTCCATTTATCCGACAAATTAAGCGTCAAACCGTAGTTTTCTTTATCCCCTTTCCCCCTATTTTGATAATAATTTCTGACGGCTTCACCGGGTAAGGTCGGTCTGTTGGGAGATGTTCTTTCCTCTGCACCAAACTCTTGTTTGCAATAGAAGAAAACAACATCATTATTAGAATAATTAGCTGAATACTTTCTATAGCCAATGTTGCCGCCAGCTATCCCAATAGATGTTTGTTCCGGGCCACCTTTTTTCGTAATAATATTAATAACGCCGCCAAAAGCTTCTGCTCCATATAACGTCGAGCTAGCACCTTTTACGATCTCGACCCGCTCGATAGTTTCAATAGGAATATTGTCCAAACTATTTTTATTGATCAAGTTAAGCGGCGCACCATTGAGTAAAACCAAAGCACCGCGATCAAATCCGCGGATAACCACCCGGCTATCCATAGCACCATAATCCTGTCCACCAGGGCCATAGGAAAAATTGGTTATGCCCTGGGTAAAGGCCAATGCATCAAAAAGAGTTCTGGCACCTGAATTTTTTAATGCTTTTTCATCAAGCACAGTTACAGTAGCCGGCGTATCCAACGCCCGGGTTTCCATTCTCTGTGCTGTCACAATGAGGGAATCCAGAACAAAGTCTGTATCTGACTGTTTGTCTGCGTGTTGTGCACTGACCATTCCCGCACTTGTTAACGAGAGCAACAAGGCCCAAGCCGCAACCTTTTTACTTAACTTTTTTGATTTACTGTTTTTTTTCATAAATATTTCTCCTCATATCATATTACTATACCAAGCAGTTGCCAGCTACTTAACCTAGTTTTTTAAAAGTTGTACTGAACGCCGAATTGATAGTTACGTGCAGGCATTGGGAATCCACCTGGCCCACCGTAACTGGCATCGGTACCATTGATTTCGTAAGCACGATTGGTAATATTATTTATCTTTACATAAGCATTTGCATTGTTATTCATTTTGTAGTTGACGACTGCATCCCATACCCAATAGCTCGATGAAGTATACTTCTCTAAACTCCGTCCGCTTGCGCCGCGGCCAGTGATACCCACATTCCATAAATCATTTGAATAATCCACGCTTAAGCGATAGCCATTTGGTTGACTGTTGTTACTATCATTGGTATATGAAGACGATCCGCCTGGCATATTTTCAACTTTTAAATAGGAGTATGCTCCTGTTACACGCCAATTAGGTGACAGAGCTGTTCTAATTTCGATTTCCGCGCCTTGTTTACGTTGCTTATCGACATTGGAAGGCATCCATTTCCCAACGGAATTCGGCGCCCAATTAATTGCGTCATTCAATTGACTTTTAAAGTAACTGGCGGTAACTTGCGTTTTATCATTTAATTTTTTATTAATACCAATAGTAGTAGAATTACCAGTCTCTGGTTTTAAATTAGGGTTGCCCGCAGTCCAACCGTCATCTGGCCAAAATAAGTCATCAGTATTTGGTGCATTGAATACCTGACCCCAGGATACATACATATTGGTATCATCGTCCATTTTATAATTTAAGCTGGCCCGTGGCGTAGTCTTACTGCCAAACATATTATGATGATCTACGCGTACCCCTGGCGATAATGTCCATTTTTCATCAA
>NZ_JBYKYF010000019.1:17956-21181 GCF_057736855.1 Sporomusa sp. | reverse complement strand
CCTGATTTGTATGTGCATGTTGTGGAGAGAAGAGAAGACGGTATTGTAGTTTGTGGTGCTAAGGCCCATCAGACAGGTGCCATCAACTCTCATTGGATATTGGTAATGCCTACTATTTCTATGGGGAAAGATGATGCCGACTATGCAGTCTCATTCTGTGCACCGGCTGATGCTGAAGGTATATTCTATATTTACGGGCGTCAGTCTTGTGATACCCGTAAACTAGAAGGCGGCGACATTGATGTCGGCAACAAACAATTCGGCGGACATGAAGCACTTATGGTATTTGATCATGTGTTCATTCCTTGGGAAAATGTCTTCATGTGCGGCGAATATGAGTTCAGCGGTATGTTAGTTGAACGTTTTGCCGGTTATCATCGTCAAAGCTATGGTGGCTGCAAAGTAGGCGTAGGTGATGTCTTGATCGGTGCGGCTGCAGTGGCTGCTGAATATAACGGAGTAGCTAAAGCATCACATATAAAAGACAAACTGATTGAAATGATGCATCTGAATGAAACTTTATACGCTTGCGGTATTGCTTGTTCGGCTGAAGGCCATAAAACAGCAGAAGGTAATTACATTATTGACCTGTTACTGGCCAATGTCTGTAAACAAAATGTAACTCGTTTCCCCTATGAAATTGCCCGTTTGGCTGAAGATATTGCCGGTGGTCTGATGGTAACCATGCCTTCAGAAAAAGATTTGCGTCATCCTGAGATTGGCAAGGTAGTTGAAAAATATCTTCGCGGCGTAGCTTCAGTACCTACGGAGAATCGTATGCGTATTTTACGTTTGATCGAAAACCTGACATTGGGTACTGCAGCTGTTGGTTATCGCACAGAATCCATGCATGGTGCTGGTTCGCCACAGGCACAGCGGATTATGATTTCCCGCCAGGGCAATTTAGAGAAGAAGAAAGAGCTGGCTAAAGCTATTGCCGGTATTAAGTAATAAAATTAATGAGTTATGAGTTAAGTACGAGGATGTTTCGATGGAAAAATTGCAACAAGTCATTGAGCAGAAAGTCCGTCCAGCACTCAGTGTTCATAATGGGAATATTGAGTTAGTTGAAGTAACATCCGATGGGGTTGTAAAAGTAAGGCTAACCGGGGCATGTTCAGCATGTCCCGGTGCCCAACAAACCTTGTCGGAAATAGTAGAAACAGCACTAAAAGAAGTATGTCCGGAAATTAAAGGTGTCGTATTAGTTCAGCAGGTCAGTCAAGATTTAATTAATGAGGCGTTGAACATTTTGCGTAAGGATAGAAGCTACCTATGAATCATTGGCGGATCAGCATTGTCTTTTGTGGGGGATGTAATCCACAGATTAATCGGGGCGAAATAGCTGCACAAGTGCAGAATGCGTTACAGGAAAACGGTTATCAAGTTGGCTATAATTCATTGGATGTTGATTTTGTTATATATCTGAGCGGCTGTAGTGCTGGTTGTGCGCTGAAGTACAATCAAAGCAAGCTGCCGGCAGTTGTAGTGGCGGCCAAGACAATGGATGCCATGGCGATTGATGAGGCGAAAATGGTTACTGAAATTGTCAAGAAAGTGAGGGATTACTTTGAATAATTGGAGAGAAATTTATCAAAAAAAAATCGTCTCGGCAAAAGAGGCACTATCGCATGTTAAGTCAGGTGATAGAGTAGTACTTGGACATGCCTGCGGTGAGCCGACTACATTGGTAAATGCCTTAGTTGACCGGGCATCAGAGTTAAGCGATGTGGAAATTGTTCATATGGTTGCTATGGGTGCGGCTAAGTATGCACAACCGGGAATGGAAAAAAGTTTCCGCCATAATGCATTGTTCGTAGGCGGCTCAACAAGAAAAGCGGTAGAAGAAAAACGGGCTGATTTTACTCCATGCTTTTTTTCAGAAATCCCTAGATTATTTAGAAACAACATACTGCCAGTGGATGTCACGTTACTCCAAATTACGCCACCCGATGAGGAAGGATTTTGCAGTTATGGCGTCTCAGCAGACTACACCAAGCCTGCGGCCGAATGTGCCAAAACGGTAATCGCGCAAATTAATAACTGCGTTCCCCGCACGGGTGGAGCCAAAATTCATTTAGATGCTATTCATTATATTGTAGAACAAGATGAACCACTGATTGAGTTAAAACCTCCTAAAATCGGTGATGTTGAGAAGGCCATTGGTGAAAACATAGCCAGACTGATTGAAGATGGTGCTACTTTGCAGCTTGGAATTGGCGGTATTCCTGACGCAGTGCTGCTATTTTTAACAGGTAAAAAAGATTTAGGCATTCATTCTGAAATGTTTTCTGATGGTGTTGTAGCTTTGGCCGAGGCCGGGGTCATTACCAATCGTAAAAAAACAATTAACCCCGGTAAATTTGTAGCTACTTTCCTGATGGGGACAAAGAAACTCTACGATTTTGTCAATAATAACCCGGATGTTGAATTACAGCCAGTGGACTATGTTAATGATCCCTATATTATTGGGCAGCATGAAAAAATGGTTTCTATAAATTCTGCCTTGCAGGTAGATTTGATGGGCCAGGTTAATGCCGAGATGATTGGTACAAGACAGTATAGTGGTGTCGGTGGTCAGGTTGATTTCATCCGTGGCGCCAGCAGATCACTACATGGCAAGTCAATTATTGCTTTACCATCAACCGCTGCTGGTGGTAAAATCTCGCGTATTACCTGTGAGTTGGATAAAGGAGCTGCAGTAACAACTTCCCGCAATGATGTACATTATGTGGTCACTGAATATGGCGTGGCAGACTTAAGAGGAAAATGCCTGCGTGAACGGGCCCAAGCATTGATTGCTATCAGTCATCCTGATTTCCGTGATAAATTGACAAAAGAGGCAATAGAAAAAGGTCTTATGTAGATTATTTCTGGAGGTTATGTTGTGCCTATTATTACATTTTTACGAGATATTATTGAAGCAAGCAAAGGACGATATTATCGTACGGTAGGTCGGCATACACAGAATTTCTGCAGTGAGGCTGTAAAAATAGCTAAAAATGATACCCAAAAGCGAATATTTTTTGTCACAGCTATCTGTGCTGATGAATTTATTGCCGCTTTATTGGGAGTAGATAACAAAAAACAGGTTAAGCCTTTTGGCGGTCGGATTGTAAAACAGAAACTTCAGAAGCAGCAGATAGCTGCTGCTCTACGGATTTATATATCAGGCATACTGACTTTGTTAAGTTCTTATAAACAAATACTCCTGACAGCGACCGG
>NZ_JBYKYF010000019.1:11291-17946 GCF_057736855.1 Sporomusa sp. | reverse complement strand
CCGGTATGCAGGAAACCGAATTATTACATGCTTGGTGCAAGGTATTTGACTATTCGCCAGCCGATATGGAGATGTTTGACACCATCCTGTTACCGGCGTACCAGCAGGGCGGTATTAACGCTGTAAGCAGGTTGGTAGGCAAGAATATTTTAGATCTTTTATTCGTAACCAATGAAGAAATGACTTTGGCAGAAGCAGAATTTTTACAAGATATAATGCTTGAGGATGTAACCGCTGTTGTAAAAAATGTACAAAATTACAGCAGGGGGGCATAGAGGCCATGTTTGTGATTGACAGGGATGCCGTAGAGTATATAAAGAAACGCTCTGCCGCCTTAGTTATTGGCTTTACATTTGAACCGGCTATTGGTGGCTGAGCCTGTTCTGGCAAGCGCGTAACAGGTAGTTACGTACCGACAATAGCTATGACCTCGCCAATGGTAGCAAAACGAGAAGGCTATTGTGTTGCTGAAATAGATTCGGTTACAGTGTATTATCCAGCGGCGCTTAAAGTCAAAGAAGGCTATACTGCGATCAGGATTAAGCTAAAAAAAGTCTTGTTTGTGAAATGGCTGGAACTCGAAGGCGCTCAGGCTATTGCAAATTTTGACGAGGAGTGAATGACATGAAAGAAGTTGTTATTGCTAGCGCTGTTAGAACAGCAATTGGTAGTTTTAATGGTTCCTTAGCTTCCGTATCGGCAATTGAGCTAGGTAGTATAGTTGTTAATGAGGCTCTTAAACGGGCAGGTATTTCCAATAGTATGGTAGATGAGATTGTGTTAGGCAATGTTTTGCAGGGCGGTTTGGGACAGAATCCTGCACGACAGGCTGCTGTTAAAGCTGGAATACCTGTAGAAGTACCTGCTTTTACTG
Organism: Sporomusa sp.; assembly: GCF_057736855.1. Lineage (NCBI taxonomy): Bacteria > Bacillati > Bacillota > Negativicutes > Selenomonadales > Sporomusaceae > Sporomusa > Sporomusa sp. Next base: position 17,072 of record NZ_JBYKYF010000019.1, on the reverse strand, counting down.
TCAATAAAGTTTGTGGCTCAGGCCTTAAAGCCGTCCAGCTGGCAGCACAGGCAATCATGGTTGGTGATGGTGACATTATTGTTGCCGGCGGCATGGAAAGTATGACGAATGCACCTTACGTGCTGGATGCTAAAGCCCGCTGGGGTTACCGGATGGGAGATGCCAAGCTGTATGATCTTATGATAAAAGACGGTTTGTGGTGCGCTTTTCATGATTATCATATGGGGATTACGGCTGAAAATGTAGCAGAACGCTATGGTATTACCAAAACGGCCCAAAATCAGTATGCCTGTGAGTCACAGCAAAAGGCTCTGGCGGCAATTGCGAGTGGTGCTTTTAAGAAAGAAATTGTGCCGGTTATTATCAAAGGCAAAAAGGGAGATATTGTTTTTGATACTGACGAGCATCCGCGGGCAGGCACTACTCTGGAAAAATTGGAATCTCTCAAGCCAGCTTTCAAAAAGGACGGAACAGTTACGGCTGGCAACGCTTCCGGTATAAATGATGGCGCGGCAGCACTTGTCATCATGTCAGGCGATAAGGCTCGTGAATTGGGGATTAAACCGTTAGCCCGTATTCGTTCCTTTGGTTCAGGGGGGGTTGATCCCAGTATCATGGGGATGGGCCCGGTACCAGCTACAAAAAAAGCTCTGGCGAAAGCTGGTTTAACGATAGATGATATTGATTTGATTGAAGCCAATGAGGCTTTTGCTGCTCAGTTTTTAGCAGTAGGGCAAGAATTGGGTTTCCCCAAAGACAGGGTAAACGTACATGGTGGTGCTATTGCCTTAGGTCATCCTATCGGTGCCAGTGGTGCTCGAATATTGGTAACGCTGCTGCATGCCATGGAACAAAGAGAAGCTAAACTTGGGCTTGCCACTTTATGCATTGGTGGTGGACAAGGCATGGCAATTATTGTGGAACGTATGTAACCATTATTTTGCCGCTATGAAGGATGGAGGGATATATTTGCAATTTCATCTTACTGAAGAACAAAAATTGATCCAAAAACTGGTACGTGATTTTGCTGAGAAAGAAGTGGCGCCAGGTGCTGCCGAACGGGATGAGAAAGAAGAATTTTCTCGCGAAATTGTAGATGCCATGGGCAAATTGGGGTTTACCGGTATTTGTTTTCCCGAAAAATACGGTGGAGCTGAAGCTGATGTTCTAAGTTATATTTTAGCTGTAGAGGAACTGTCCCGTGTCGATGCAGGCGTAGGAATTACATTGTCGGCAACCGTATCCCTGTGTGCATGGCCTATCTATGCCTTTGGAACAGAAGAGCAAAAGCAAAGATTTTTGGTGCCGCTAGCTGAGGGAAACTGGGTGCTTTTGGCTTAACTGAACCTAATGCTGGAACGGATGCTGCCTCTCAGCAAACCGTAGCGGTGGCAAATGGTGACCATTATGTACTCAATGGCAGTAAGATCTTTATTACTAATGCGGGAGAAGCTGAAATATATGTAGTATTCGCGACCACTGACAGGTCAAAAGGTGTAAAAGGCATTACTGCTTTTATTGTGGAAAAAGGAATGCCGGGCTTTACCTTTGGCAAAAAAGAGCATAAACTCGGTATTCATTCTTCGATAACCAATGAACTCATTTTTCAAGATGTGAAAGTGCCTAAAGAAAACATGCTGGGCAGAGAAGGTGAGGGCTTTAAGATTGCCATGAGCACGCTTGACGGCGGTAGAATAGGTGTTGCCGCTCAGGCCCTCGGTATTGCCCAGGCAGCGTTAGATCATTCCATAAAATATGCTAAAGAACGGGTACAATTTGGTAAACCAATAGCGAAAAATCAAGCGATTGCCTTTATGCTCGCAGACATGGCAACCAAGGTAGATGCTGCTCGTTTGCTGGTTTATCGTGCTGCGTATTTAAAAGATCAGGGATTGCCCTATTCTAAGGAAGCCGCTATGGCCAAAATGTTTGCTTCCGATGTTGCCATGGAGGTTACTGTTGACGCTGTTCAGATTTTTGGCGGTTATGGGTACAGTCGTGAATACCCAGTAGAACGTCTCATGAGAGATGCAAAAATCACCCAGATTTACGAAGGAACCAACCAGGTACAGCGTATGGTAGTTTCCGCAAGTGTTTTGCGGTAAAAATTCTATGTTGTAACAGATGCATATAGGGGGATTAGAGTAATGGAAATAGTGGTTTGTGTCAAGCAAGTGCCTGACACTACTGAAGTAAAAATTGATCCAGTGACAAATACCTTGATTCGCCAAGGTGTACCAAGTATTGTGAACCCCTTTGATAAACATGCTGTTGAGGCAGCTATTAGGCTTAAGGAAGAACATGGTGGCAAGGTTACTGTTATCTCCATGGGACCCCCGCAAGCGAAAGAGGCGTTAAAAGAATGCTTAGCGATGGGAGCCGATGAAGCATTGCTCATTAGTGACCGTGCCTTTGGCGGGGCTGACACCTTAGCAACAAGCTATACGTTAGCAGCCGCTATCAGAAAAATCGGGAATGTGGATATGGTCATCTGTGGTAAACAGGCCATAGATGGTGATACTGCTCAGGTAGGACCGGAAATAGCTGAACATTTAGGTTGGGCTCAGGTTACCTATGTGTCCGAGATTCAGGTCACTGGACAAACTGTAAAAATAAAGCGTGAATATGAGGAAGGATATGAGCTGCTGGAAGCTCAATTGCCGTTATTGCTGACTGTTCTTAAAAGCATTAATGAGCCACGTTATCCTACCATTAAAGGCGCTCTGAAGGCTAATCGCACAGAAATTCCGGTATGGACAGCCAGTGATATCGATGTTGATCCTCAACGCATCGGGCTTAAAGGTTCCCCGACGCAGGTACGACGTATTTTTACACCTCAGCAGAGGGTACAGGGAGAGATGATCCAGGCGAATAGCGCACGGGAAGCGGCTAGTATGCTAGTGAAAAAACTATCGGAATCCAAGCTTGTGTAACGGGAGGAAAATAACATGGCAGTAAAAGTAAATACAGAAGAATGTGTCGGCTGCAGCGCCTGTGAAAGTTCGTGCCCCTTTGGGGCTATCGTCATGCAGGATGATAAGGCGTATATCAGCGAAGCTTGTACCGAATGCGGTGCCTGTGTGGATATTTGCCCGGTTAGTGCCATTGCCAGGAAAGTAGAAGAAAAAACTGTAGACATAGATAAGAATGAGTATAAAAACGTATGGGTGTATATTGAACAAGCCGAGGGTAAAGCTAAAGGCGTTGCACATGAACTATTAGGCGAGGGTCGAAAACTGGCAGATGCAATGGGACAGAAATTGGCAGGAATTCTGATTGGCGATAGCGTGGAACATTTGGCGAAAGAAGTATTTGCCAGCGGAGCTGATATCGTCTATCTAGTGGAAGGTACTGAGTTTAAGCACTATACTACTGATGCTTATGCTACTGTGTTTACTGACTTAATTAAAACCTACAAACCATCAGTTATTCTCATGGGGGCTACTAATGACGGACGCGATCTTGGGCCAAGAGTGGCGTGCCGTGTAGGAACCGGCTTGACAGCAGACTGCACTGGCTTGGGTATTGATGAGCAAACAGGTTTAGTGGCTTGGACTCGCCCAGCCTTTGGCGGCAATATTATGGCTACCATTTTGTGTCCAGAACATCGTCCCCAGATGGGTACGGTACGTCCCAAAGTATTTAAACGTCCTCAGCAAGATTTTTCCCGCACTGGAGAAATTATACGAGTAAAAAGCACTGTCGATGCGAAACAAATTCGTACCAAACTTATTGATGTTATCAAAGTGTGTACTGCAGCCTGTAATTTAGAAGAAGCTGAGATTATCGTTTCTGGCGGCAGAGGTATGGGCAAGGCCGAAAACTTTGTGTTAATTAAGGAATTAGCGAATGTCCTTGGCGGTGCAGTGGGTGCATCGAGAGCGGTAGTAGATGCAGGCTGGATGCCCCAGATGCATCAGGTAGGGCAGACGGGTAAAACCGTAAGTCCGAAGATATATTTTGCCTGCGGTATCTCGGGAGCCATACAGCATATGGCAGGTATGGCTTCATCAGATATTATCATCGCTATTAACAAAGATGCTAATGCACCTATTTTTAAGGCAGCTAACTATGGCATTGTTGGTGATGTGATGGAAGTGTTGCCGGCATTAATTGAGGAATTTAAGAAAATCAAGCAAGATCGCTAATGACGGGACAGCGAGGAAGAGGGGTAAACACACATGGATTTTAAAAAGGCATTAGTTATTGGTGCAGGACAGATGGGTAGCGGGATTGCTCAGGTATTGGCACAAGGCGGGCTTGATGTAATCGTACGTGATATAAAGCCAGAGTTTATCCAAAAAGGGCTAGCAAGTATTGAACGGAACCTAAGCAAAGCAGTGGAAAAGGGCAAGATGACTACACAGGATAAAGACACTATCCTGTCGCGGATCTCTGGCACGGTAGAAATTGATGTTGCGGCATGCAATGTAGATTTAGTAATAGAGGCAGCTACTGAGAATGCAGATATTAAGCGCGATATTTTCAAAATACTCGACAAACAGTGTCCTAAGCATACTATTTTAGCGACCAACACCTCTTCATTGCCGATAACTGCCATCGGAGCTTTTACTCAGCGGCCTGATAAAGTCATTGGTATGCATTTCTTTAATCCTGCTCCTGTCATGAAGTTGATTGAAATTATTAATGGTTTGGCTACCAGTGAAGAAACATTTGCAGCCATAAAAGCATTAGCTGAAACATTGGGAAAAACACCTGTTAAAGTTGCCGATTATCCTGGTTTTGTTGGTAACCGTATTATGATGCTGATGATTAATGAAGCAATATATACCTTGATGGAAGGGGTAGCAAGTGCTGAGGATATTGACCAAGTAGCTAAACTGGGCTTTAATCACCCAATGGGACCTCTGGCGTTAGCTGATCTTATAGGTAATGATACCGTACTGTCTATTATGGAAGTTTTGTATGAGGGCTATGGCGATCCTAAATACCGTCCTTGTCCATTGTTGAAAAAAATGGTTCAGGCCGGATATTTGGGACGCAAGTCTGGCAAGGGGTTTTACGATTATAGTAAATAACCCTACCTAATTGACTGATAAAGTCTGACAAATATAGGAAGGATAGGGTATCATGATGCAGTATACAAACTTATTGTTTGAAAACCATGCAGGTATTGCAATCATTACATTATGCAGACCCAAGGTGCTAAATGCGTTAAACGGTGCCATGTTACAAGAATTAGACGATCTGCTAAATACTATTGCACAAGATGAGACCATTAAGGTCGTTATTGTTACTGGAAGTGGTGACAAAGCTTTTGTAGCTGGTGCTGATATTAACGAGATGAAAAATTTGTCTGCTATGGAAGGCCGCAAGTGGGGGAAATTTGGTCAGGCTGTGTTTAACAAGCTAGAGAACCTGCCGCAGCCGGTCATTGCTGCTGTCAACGGGTTTGCTTTGGGTGGAGGCTGTGAACTGGCTATGGCTTGTGATATACGGATTGCTTCGGAAAATGCTAAGTTTGGTCAGCCAGAAGTGACATTAGGCATTATACCCGGTTTTGCCGGTACCCAACGCTTGCCCCGGCTGATTGGTAAAGGTCGTGCCAAAGAATTATTGTTTACCGGTGATCTCATTGATGCACAGGAAGCCTACCGTCTTGGTTTGGTTAACAAAGTGACAAAACCCGAAGATCTGCTAAACACAGCCAAGACACTGGCAGAAAAAATTATGTCTCGTGCGGAGGTAGCTGTAAGGCTGTGTAAGGCGGCAGTCAATGAAGGTATGGATATGGATATGGAATCTGGCATAGCCTATGAA
>NZ_JBYKYF010000019.1:0-11281 GCF_057736855.1 Sporomusa sp. | reverse complement strand
GCTTTTCGACTGCTGACCAAAAAGAAGGTATGGCTGCTTTTGTTGAAAAGCGTAAAGCCGTGTTTTCTGGAAAATAGAATTAAGATGCAAGTAATACGTATAAGTGAAAGAGACCAAGAGTCTCTTTCTTTTAGTTAGGGGGATTTTAGGAGTAGTTCATAGTAGCAGGTAAAATTTGCCTTTATGGTTATATTGCGCTCGTGCATCTAGGAAGAACTTTTATTATACATGTTTTCCGTGTTTTTATGCTTACATTAGAGAAGGGACAATAAACGCACTACCTGTCGGGCTAGCTCAAGTGATAAGATTTTTAGGATTGGAGGCTTTTTTAACATGATGAAGTCTATGTCATACCGGGCGAAGCTAATTCTCTTTATTTTGCCTGTAGTAGTTATTGGTTTGGTAGCCATTAGCGCAGTCTCATATATAGGTATAAATAATGTAATTGAAGATGAATTAAGTAAAAGTATGCTTACAACAACTCAACAAACGGCAGATACCATTAACACGTGGCTGAAGTCACATATGCTGGAGCCTGAGGCGATTGCATCAACTCCGACAGCAAAAATGATAAATACTAATTTTGCTGCGGTTGATGCACAAAATATAAGTAGATTTAATTTTTTGCGCGAGAAGTACCCAGATGTATTCCAAGATATTTACGCAGCCGATAAGAATGGGAATTATCATACCATACTGAAGAACGGTAATGAATATTCAATTTTTCTTGGTAACGTAAGTAACCGGGATTATTTTAAATCGATCATGGCTGGCGGGCCATCACAGATCACGCCGCCACTCATATCCAAAACTACAAACTTGCCGACCATATTCATAGTCGCACCGATTAAAGATGACAATAATGTACCGCAGGGATTAATCGGTGCGGGAATATCTATACAGCATGTACAAAATGTTGCGAGCGGCTTAACATTTGGCAAAACAGGTTATGGTATCATGATAGCCAAAGACGGAACATTTATACATCATCCGAATAAGGATTTAGTGATGGAAAAAAAGATAACGGAAATGGATGATCCTAATGTTCGAGAGCTGGGAAACCGTATGTTGGGAGGCAAGGCTGGAATCTACCGTTATACTACTGTAGACGGTGTTAAGAAGCTGGCCTTTTACCAAACTATACCGGTTACAGGCTGGGCAGTGGCTACTGAAGTAGAGGCAGACGAATTTTTTGCTCCAGCGTCAAGGATAGCTAAAGTGCTAACTGTTGCGATCGCTGTTGTTATAGTGACCGTTATAGCGATTATTTGGTTTGCCGCACGACGCCTGACGCAGCCATTGAACCAGTTAGTAAACTATTCGCAACAAGTAGCACAAGGAGACCTGGCAATTAGTGCTCTCGAAGTTACATCAAATGATGAAATTGGGAAGTTAGCAACAGCCTTTAATAATATGACTGAGAGTTTGCGTAATTTAGTTAAGCAAATCAGTCATACAACAGAATTGGTAGCCGCATCATCGGAAGAACTGTTGGCTAATTCTGATGAGTCTGCGCAGGCAACCAATCAGGTAGCGGCAGCAATTAATGAAGTGGCAGCAGGTACAGAAAAACAAGTACATGAAGTAAATCAGGCTTCTTCTGTAGTCAATAGAATATCTTCCGGCATTCAGCAGATCGCTTCTAACGCCAATGCAGTGTCCAATATGGCCGACAAAACCGCTGATGCAGCCAGAAATGGTGGGCAAGCCGTTGAATCAGCAGTTTCGCAAATGGCTACTATAGAGAAAACTGTGGTGCACTCAGCTCAAGTTGTAACTAAATTAGGTGAAAGTTCAAAAGAGATTGGTTTGATCGTAGAAACTATCTCCGGGATTGCAGGGCAAACGAATCTGTTGGCGTTGAATGCTGCCATTGAAGCTGCACGTGCCGGCGAGCAAGGACGTGGCTTTGCCGTCGTAGCGGAAGAGGTACGTAAATTAGCTGAACAGTCTCAGGACGCAGCAAAACGAATTGCTATATTAATCAAAGATATTCAAGAGGATACAAGTAGGGCAGTAGCCGCCATGACGGAAGGAACACACGAGGTTAAAGTGGGAGCTGAGGTTGTTAATACAGCAGGACAGGCTTTTAACGAAATTGTAAGATTGATTGACAATGTATCAGAACAAGTAAAAGAGATTTCCCGTGAGATTCAAAACATGGCAAATGGAAGCCAGGAAATAGTAGCATCTGTACAAGAAATTGGTAGAATAAGCAAGGAAGTAGCAGGTCAAGCCCAATCAGTATCAGCCTCGACCCAAGAACAGTCTGCTTCGATGGAAGAAATTGCGGCATCAAGCCAAGGGCTAGCAAAATTGGCTCAAGAGTTACAAACTGCTGTAAGTAAATTTACTGTCTGATAAAAAATTTGTTATTTTACCAGGCATTTTTATTAAACGTAGAACAGACATTGATATTGTAATTGAATGATGGTTAAATAGGAGGAGATATGAATTTTAGAGGATATAGAACAAGTTTTGTTTAATATTTTTAATGCGATCATAACGACAACACAAGATGTGTAAGCACATATATCATCAAAAATTAGTGGCAGACTTATTTGCATGGCAAGCCGACCATCTGCATGTTTACCTGACTCATTTGTATTTTGAAGGTAAAGGAGTAAATAATGGACAACCTAGTCATAGTCAAAGGCGGCGGTGATATTGCCACAGGCATTGCCCACCGCCTGTATCAGAGTCACTTTAATGTAGTAATTTTGGAAGTAGCTAAACCGACAGTTGTCAGAAGGACAGTTGCTTTTGCCCAGGCGGTGATCCAAGCTGCACCAATGACGGTAGAAGGGGTGACAGCAAGACTGGCTCTGCTGGAGGAAGCAGTAGAGATATTGGCCAGCGGTCAAATTCCTATACTATTAGCGTCAGAGCCGCCGGCGGTACAGCAGGTGATTGCTGTCCTTAACCCGGTAGCTGTGGTTGATGCGATTCTTGCAAAACGGAATCTGGGTACTCATATTACGGATGCGCCGATAGTGATTGCGGCTGGTCCCGGTTTTATCGCCGGAAAGGATGTTCACGCGGTAGTGGAGACCATGCGCGGTCATGATCTGGGCCGGGTTATTTATCATGGTACAGCCATTCCCAATACTGGTATTCCGGGAGAAGTGGGAGGTTATACGGTCGAACGGCTGATCAAATCGCCGGCTGACGGTATATTTGTTGGTTGCCGGGAAATTGGCGACATCGTAGCTGCTGGTGATATTGTTGGCCATGTCGGGGACATTCCGGTTACCGTTACTATTACGGGGGTATTGCGCGGCTTACTGCAAAACCATTTTGCCGTTACCCAAGGGATGAAAATTGGCGATGTTGATCCACGCTGCCGTCGGGAACATTGTTTTAGCATATCCGATAAGGCCAGAGCGGTCGGCGGCGGTGTGTTGGAAGCCATTTTACATTTGCGAGGTAAGCATGGATAAGGACATTTTTGCAAAACTGGCACAATGTGTGAAACATGCCCAGCCTGCTGATATCATAACGCTTGTCAGTGCACCGCCAGACAAGCGCTGTGTTGTTGGCAGCATGCTGCTGATTACTGAGGGATACACCGAAGGCCTAATCATGAATGAAGCTTTTACTACATGTATACTTGACAAGGTAAGCGGCATTACCTGGACAAAGCCTATGGTATTAGAAGTAGTGTACGAAGAAAGCAAATACCGCCTGTTTTGGGATAAGCTTTCCCGGCGGCGGTCGGCATTGGTGTTGGGGGCTGGGCATATCAGTCAGCCGCTTACTGAGCTATTAGCTAAGCTTGGCTATGCGGTTACGGTAGTGGATGATCGTCCGGACTTTGCCAATCAGAAGCGTTTTCCCCAGGCGGAAAAAGTGGTATGTCAGCCATTTGGCCGGGCTTTGACCGAACTTGCGTTGTCAAGTTATGGGGTCATAATTATTGTTACCCGGGGTCATCGCTCAGATATGGAATGCCTCAGAGCCGTGATTAACCAACCAGCAGGATATATTGGGATGATTGGCAGCCAGGGACGAGTAAGGGGTGTGATTAACTCGCTCTTGGCCGAAGGTTTTGACCAGGAGGCGCTAGCGCGGCTGCGAGCTCCTATCGGTCTTGATATTGGTGCTGAAACCCCGTTGGAGATTGCTGTTAGTATTGTTGCTGAAATCATAGCTGTTGATCGTAATGCTACCTGCCGTCCACTGAGTGATAAGTGGAGGTGTAAACATGGATAATACTATGATTCAAGCCATTTGCGCCGCTCGGCAGGAAGGCTTGAAGGTTGCGCTTGTCAGTATCATTGCTACCCGTGGTTCTACGCCGCGCAAAGCCGGTGCTACCATGTTGGTCTATCCTGATGGCAGAGTATTTGGCACTATTGGCGGCGGCTGTGCGGAAGCTGAAGTTAAACTGCAGGCCCTAACCGCTTTGGATAAAAACCAGTCATTTACGTATACGGTGTCAATGACCAGTGAGGCAGCCGCAACCGAAGGGATGGCCTGTGGCGGAATCATGGAAGTATTTATTCAGGTGGTGTAAGTATGCTCTGGAATGCACTGGGGGTTAGTGTGCCAGGCATAATTGCCTGTGTCGGTGCTGGAGGCAAGACCTCACTAATTCAGTCCTTGGCTAAGAGCGCCAAGCAGCAGAACCGGTCGGTTTTGCTTACTACAACCACGAAAATGGTTTATCATCAGCTTGCGGAATTTCAACCGGTAGTTACTGATGATTATCAGCAAGGTGTGGAAGCAGTCGTTGCAGGACTAAAAGCTAAGCAAATAACTGCTTGGTTATTCAGTCAGAGCGGCGGCAAGGTATTGGGAGTTCCGCCTGAGTGGCTAGACTTTGTAGCAGCTAAGGTACCAGATGCGTATATCCTGGTGGAAGCTGATGGGGCTCGCTGCGCTAGCATCAAAGCTCCGGCTCCCTTTGAGCCAGTTATTCCTGATGCAACTGTCATGACTATCGGGGTATTAAACCTGGGGGTCGTAGGGCAGCCTTTGTCTCATACTAATACTCACCGTCTTGATTTGGTATCAGCCATTATTAACAAGCAAGCAGGTGAAAGCATTGGCTGGCGAGATTTAGCCTGTTTGGCCGTGCACCCGCAGGGGATTTTTCAATATGCCAAGGGAACTCAGGTGTTGCTGCTTAGCGGCGGCAATACTGATTCATTAGTGCTGGCAGCTCAAATTGCCGGCTACTGCAAATTGGTTAACGCTCCAATATCGCGGGTTGTGGTAACGACAGGGTATGGTTCTGCAATGAAGCCTGTTTGGGTGTATCGATTATGATCCCAGTGGGTGCAGTAGTTTTAGCAGCAGGCACAGCTAGCCGTATGGGCACGCAAAAACTTCTATTACCATTAGGCGATAAGCCGCTGATGGCTCATGTGCTCAGTACTGTCAACCAATTGGCTTGGGATGCAAGCATTGCTGTTATTGGCGAGCCTCAAGCCGAGTTAGCTGAATTATGCCGCCAGTACCATGTGAGTGCGGTCTTCAATGCTGACAGGCACAGCGGCCAGGCATCTTCTCTGGTGTTAGCCCTGCAAAGGCTGCCGCGTCAGTTGGCAGGTGTTATGTTTTTTTTGGGTGATCAGCCACTGGTTTCTCTTGCACTGGTTGATACGATCCTTACTACGTTTGAGCAGGCCGCAAGTGACAGGGCGATTGTTGTACCTTGCCATCAGGGACACCGCTACAGTCCGGTACTGTTTGGCAGTCACTGGCGTACCAAATTGGCTGCTTTAACCGGCGACACGGGCGGGAGGCAGATTGTTCGGAATTACCCGGAATGGGTGATTGAGGTGGACTGGCCGGATTCTGCCTGTTTTTTGGATGCCGATACCTGGGAAGAATATCTGCGCTTAAAAAGGCTGGCTGAAACATAAGTTTTGCCGCGGTGATATTGCTAATGCCCTTTTTAAACAGCATATCTTTTGACATAATTGCAAATAGTATACACAGGCATCCTAAAATGATTAAAAGGAGGAGGCTTGTATATGGGGAAAGTTATGTCAGAAGAAACCAAGTATAAATTAGCGCACGAGCTTGGCTTTGGTGAAAAAGTGGAGGACGGAAATTGGGACGATGTTACTACCGGAGAAGTTGGCTCAATGGTTCGAGAAGCGATTAAGCGTGGTGAACAGGCGATCGCAGAAGAAGCGAAGGCTAATGGCGCAGTTCATCAGAATGCAAAATAACGAAGGCTGCCCTGAAGTTTGTCTACTTTAGGGCAGCTATCTTTCTTTATTCAACAGAATTTGCAATTGAATGTTGTTAATTACAGTGCAATTACATTTGGTTATGCGATACACCTTTGCAGGAGCTAAACTTGACGCACAAGATTGCCAATTGTAAAATAAGCATAAAAATTTTCCGCTATACTATCGACCAAAGTACTTAAGTGGCTGGAGGACTATATTTTGGGGCATATTGTAAATAGTGAACGTGAATATCGGCTGCTGCAGCAGCGGTTAGATCTAAACATTACCGGTGCACCGTATTCTCCGGTATTTATCCAAATTCTGCAGTTGCTATTTTCTCCAGAGGAGGCGGCTATTGCCAGAAACATACCCTTAAAGCCTGTAGCCCTAACGACATTGGCGCAAAAGACTGGTCTTGAGCTAAGAGAACTGCAGGAAAAAATACTCATTATGGCTGAAAAAGGCTTGGTATTTGATTTTGAATATAAGGGTCAGTGCCATGTGGTTCTCGCTCCGGTGGTGATTGGTTTTTTTGAGTTTGTCTTTATGCGTAGCCGTGATAATCTTGACATGCGGGAACTGGCAGAACTGTTTGAACAGTATATGTTTAACGACGACCGGTTTGCTCGCGATATTTTCCGGGAGACTACCCAGTTGGGGCGTACTCTGGTTAGAGAGGAAGCTCTTGCCGATTACTCAGAGGTACTAGACTGGGAAAAGGCCAGTCATGTTATTACAACTGCCAAGGCTGTAGGCATATCCCTCTGCGCCTGCCGGCATAAAGCCAGCCATTTGGATAAAGCTTGTGATGCACCGCTAAAGACTTGCCTGACTTTCGGCAACAGTGCCCAGATGCTGATTCACAAGGGGATGGCTGAGCCGCTAAGTGTTAGTGATGCCATGAAGGTTCTTGAACAGTGCAAAGCGGCAGGGTTAGCGCAGATTGCTGATAATGTACAAAAAAACGTCGGTTTTATTTGTAATTGCTGTGGTTGTTGCTGTGGTATGTTTCAGGCTGTTAGGAAGTTTGCGATTCGGACGGCTATTGTGACTTCTAACTGGATAGCAACCATCGAAACAGCCAGATGCACAGGCTGCGGCCGGTGTGTTAAGGCCTGTCCGGTTCAAGCCATTATTGTTGATACAATTGGTGATGCTGCGCATTCCAAGGCAGTATGCGAACCAGAACTGTGCTTGGGCTGCGGCGTATGTTACATGGCCTGTAAACTCGGTTGTATTAAGCTGATCAGTCGTGAACAGCGGGTCATGGTGCCGGAAACAACCTTTGACCGCATGGTGGCCATGGCTATTGAACGGGGCAAATTGAGCAATTTCCTGTTCGATGATCCCTCGCGACTGAGTCACCGGGCGTTAGGGCGGATTGCGACGATGATTGAACAGTCGGCCCCGGTCAAGGCGCTATTGGCAGTCAAGCCTATTCGTTCTGCTTTCCTTACGGCTATTGCCAATCGGGCTAAAAAGTATGCCGACCGCTAATGCATCTTTACGGTATATGCTCGTGTATTTGTTTGTGCTTCAATAATAAGGAGTTCAGGTGGAGGTGGATTCCCCACCTGAACATACCGTATCAGATAAAATCGAGGCGATATGTGTTTGGCCCCATGATGAGTCAGTTAACTTTCCATGATATCTTGTTTTATCCTATCCAATCCCAGTCGTTCAATCAGGTTTCCTAACCGTTCATAATTTTTTGCATGTTTTTTATAGTAATTTATAATTTTGTCTACTAACGGGATTACATCTTCTTGAGGAACGTTCTCGGCTAATATATCGGCAAGTCGCGGCTTGATGCCGGCATTGCCGCCAATCATGACGGTGTATCCCTTGGGAGTACCCATAATGCCTATATCCCGCACTGCGGGTTCGCTGCAGGAATTGGCACAACCGGCAATACTCATTTTAAATTTGGACGGCAAGTTTTGCCCATGATATTTTGTATCCAGCTCCAGCCCTAAGGTTACGGCATCTTGCTGGGCGCGTTTGCAAAAATGGGTTGCCGGGCATATCTTTATACTGCGCACGCATAAGCCTATCGCATGTCCTTTTGGCATTCCGAGTTCTTCCCAAATCTGATCAATTTTATCTTCTTCAATACCTACAATGGCTATTCGTTGGGCGCTTGTCAGTTTTAATGCTTGCGCATGGTATTTTTCCGCCACATCAACAATTTTGCGCAGTAAATTAAAATCTAAAATAATCCCGCCTGGGATGTGTGGTGCTATTGCATAGGTTTTTTTGTCTCGCTGCAGTACAGCACCTTTATCCAGCAGGTCACGTTTTGTTTCTTGCTTAGTGTCCATAGTTATCCTCCTTGACATGTTTTCTTACGTGGTGCTAGCCAGATGTTTGGCTGGTATTTCTTTAATATGATACAAGGCAGCTTAGAATATGCTGTCTACTTCTCAATATACATAAATAAAAAGAGGCGATACCTATGTATTTTGATAATGCTGAAGGACCGGTATTTCGGCCCCCTAGTGAAGCCTATAGTTTTATTTTGCGGGTGACTATCGGATGTTCGCATAATGCTTGCACCTATTGCAACATGTATAAAGCCGTAAGGTTCCGTCCCCGTCCAATGGATGAGATTATGACTCAGATTCACGCCGCTAAACCTTACGCCTTTCATATCCGCCGCATATTTTTGGCTGACGGTAATGCCCTAGTACTACCAACTGACAAGCTGTTAGCCATACTTTCCATACTGGAGCAAACCTTTCCCCGGCTGCAACGCATATCCTGTTATGCAGGCCCCAAAGATATACTGAATAAAACCCCGCAGAATTAGCTGCTTTGCGGGATGCTGGGCTTAAGCTGGTTTATTATGGTCTGGAGTCAGGCGATGATGTTGTATTGAAAAGGGTAAATAAAGGCGTAACAGCGGCTGAAGCCATCGAGGCTGGTCGGCGTATCGTTCGTTCTGGTATCAAGCTGTCGGTCATGGTTATTGCCGGACTAGGCGGCAAAGAACTTTCCGCCCAGCATGCTGTTCATACGGCTCAGGCAATCAACGCTATCCGGCCAAATATGTTGAGTACGTTAACCCTTATGCTTTATCGTGGCAGCGAGTTGGTGGAGCAATTTGAACGTGGTCAATTTGCACCTCTTTCGCCGGCGGAGATTATGGGAGAACTTTATGAGCTGGTAAGCGGTATTGATTTGCCTGTAGCCAATCATTGTTTATTTCGCAGTAATCATATATCCAATCATATTGCCCTGGCGGCTACATTACCTAAGGAAAAGAGCAGACTGCTTGCCGATATCGCGGCAGCCAGGACTAGACTAGCTGTTGTGACTGACTGGGACCCTTATAACAATGTAGAATAAATGAGTTTCAGTATAACTGAAACAGAAATTACCCAGACCTATCTCTAGGAACCCAAGAGGTAGGTCTTTTTTGCTGGACATCGGAGAGGTTTGCTATGGTGGCAGCTTATTGCCTGTAATTTGTGATTTTTGAAATATTTGAGAAGATATTTACTTTTTGTTAACTACTAGACAAAGAGTCGAGAATACTGCATAATGTATTCAACAGATGGACAAGTCGATATATGTCGTAAAAAAATATATTTTGTGGTAGCCATGTAAATATGACTGAAGCAAATCGGGCGGACGCAATTAAGGACATACGGTTGGTACACGGTGGAGGCCAGCCGCCTGGGCATTCATGCTCAGGCGGTTTTTTATAGCAATTGTTAGAATATTTCTAAGAGGAGGACTTACTCATGAAAGCATGGGAAGGTTTCAAAGGAAAAGCTTGGCAAGAGAGTATTAATGTTCGTGATTTTATCCAGCAAAACTATAATCCGTATGAAGGCGATGGCCAGTTTTTAACAGGTCCTACTGCCAGAACCACTCAGTTATGGGAAAAATGCTCTCAACTCTTGAAACAAGAGCGTGATAATCATGGCGTCCTTGATGTTGACCCTACTCGGGTATCTACCATCATTTCACATGGCGCTGGTTATGTAGACAAAGACTTAGAAATTATTGTGGGTTTACAGACAGATGCACCGCTTAAGCGTGGAGTTATTGTCAATGGGGGTATCCGCATGGCCGAGCAGGCGTGCGAGGCCTATGGTTATAAGCTGGATGAAACGATAAGCGAAATTTACCATAAACATGCTACTACTCATAATACTGGCGTCTTCATGGCTTATACCGACGAAATGAAGCTGGCCCGCAGTACAGCCATCATTACCGGTTTGCCTGATGCTTATGGCCGAGGCAGGATTATTGGTGACTATCGCCGGATTGCCTTATACGGCATTAATAAACTTATTGAAGCCAAGAAACAAGATTTGCAGCAATTGGCCAATCGACCCATGCTGGAAGATGTCATTCGTCTTCGTGAAGAAGTAGCCCGCCAGATTGGGGCGCTTCAAGACATGATAACTTTAGGTAAGATATACGGCTTTGACATTTCCCGACCGGCCGAAACGGCGGTGGAGGCAGTACAATGGCTGTATTTTGGCTATCTGGCTGCCATTAAAGAACAAAATGGTGCGGCCATGTCTTTAGGCCGAGTTTCCACTTTCCTAGATATTTATTTGGAGCGAGATTTGGCTAAAGGCTTAATCACCGAGGAACAAGCCCAAGAGTTTATCGATCAGCTTGTGATTAAACTCAGACTGGCGCGTCAACTAAGAACACCTGAATATAACGAACTGTTTGCCGGTGACCCTTTATGGGTAACTGAAGCCATTGGCGGGGTTGGTCTTGATGGGCGTCCGCTTGTTACCAAGACTTCATTCCGCATACTGCATACCCTGTATAATCTTGGACCAGCACCTGAACCCAATCTGACAGTACTTTGGTCAACTTCTCTGCCGGACAACTTCAAGAAGTTCTGTGCCCAGGTATCTATTGATACCAGCGCCATTCAATACGAAAATGATGATATTATGCGTCCGGAATACGGCGATGATTATGCTATCGCGTGCTGCGTATCTGCCATGCGTGTTGGCAAACAGATGCAATTTTTCGGTGCCCGTGCTAACTTGGCCAAGGCACTGCTAATGGCTATTAACGGTGGACGAGATGAAGTCACTGGTAAGCAAGTGACACCCGTTATC
>NZ_JBYKYF010000018.1:8948-21201 GCF_057736855.1 Sporomusa sp. | reverse complement strand
TCTTGTCCAGCACAATATGAGCCTCTTCCTCGTCAACAGCAAATTTATTTAATCCCAGCAATTCCTCCGGAGAAAGTCTTTTTGCTGTCATATAGCCTTAAACCCCTTCCAACCATCGGCAAGTAATTGACCGAAAGTAACATGCTTTTTCAGTATTTTTAACATCGCTTTATCCATCCGCTCAGGAACTTTGCCGTCTACTGCAAACAAGACTTTCATCATCTCATTGGCCATAACCGGATAAGTTGACACCATCCGCCTGTTACTCAATAGTTCATGGAACTTCGAATACAGTTTCATGGTTGCCATAAGTCCCAGAGTTTCTAACTCGGCAACATAAGCCCGGCCAACATCACTACTGTTTTCATTTTTGATAATAGCCTGTGCTGCTGCGATCCCACTTACAATGGCCAAGTCTATCCCCCGGATGATTGTTCCGGTATTAATAACCACGCCGGCTGCATCACCAATTAGCAATAACCCGTCCCGGTACAGGCTTTTCGGCATGGCCTGGTAGCCGATTTCCGGCACAAGATGCGCACCATACTCGACAGTTTTCCCGTCTTTAATCAACGGATAAATGGCTGGATGCATCTTTAGCTCCTGCATAATCTCGTGAATTTGCTTCTTCTGACAAGACAGATCGGCTGGTTGTAACACAAGTCCTAAAGAAATGCTCTCCTTATTGGTATAGAGAAAACCACCCCCGAGAATATTGCTTGTACAACCGACAAGTACTCGGGCAGCACCTTCACCGGTGTTGAGATTGAAGCGGTCTTCAATCACCTTGGCTGGTAATTCGATGATTTCTTTGACGCCTACACCGACCGAATGGGCATCAATGTCGCGGCGCAAGCCGGCTTTTTGTGCTATAAAGGAATTTACGCCGTCAGCAGCGATTACTACCGTTGCGTAGATTTCATCGTCACCAGCCTTTATTCCGATGATTTTTCCATCTTCCTCTATCAGTTCGTCCACAAGAATACCCGGAGCCAGCATGGCCCCCTGGGCTTCAGCCTGCGCAGCAAACCATTCGTCAAAAGGTGCCCGTAGTACAGAATAAGACTGAGGAACCGTTTGGTTAAAATCATAATTCACATAATCGATAGTCGTTGCACTATTTGCTCCCAGCATCATTATCTGCTCGCGTACTACAGCTCTTTCCAAAGGTGCTTCTTTATATAGGCCGGGTTCGACTAACTCCAGCGCGTAAGTGTAAACCCGGCCGCCAGTAAGGTTTTTACTGCCTGCGCTTACGCCCCGCTCCACCAGCAAAACACTCTTACCGCTTTTTGCCAGTAAATAGGCACAGGCGGTGCCGGCCGGACCGGCACCAATAATTATGGCATCAAATTTTTCATTATCTGACATACTATCCCCCTATATCTACCTCCGTTTTATTTTTTCTGCAAAGCAGCCGTCAACAGGGGCACAACTTCGTACATATCCCCTACAATTCCATAGTCAGCTGCTTCGAAAATCGGAGCTTTTTCATTCGTATCAATAGCGACAATAATTTTGGCATCCCTAATACCGACAACATGCTGTACCTGCCCGGAAATACCCATCCCAATATACAGTTCTGGTTTGACTTTCTGCCCGGAAATGCCAATATAACGATCACTTTCTAACCAATGATAATCTTCTGAAATACCGCGGGTGCAGCCAATTTCAGCACCTATAGCAGCAGCCAATTGCTCCACCATAGTTAAATCTTCCTGTTTGGCTAAGCCGCGGCCAACACACACTATTCGTTCAGCAGCCGCAATGTCTGTGCCCTGGCGAACAATCGGACAAACCTGGCTAATGGCCACTCTAGGTTCTTCATTATAAACTTGCATGGTGTGTATCTGACCTTGCCCGCCGTTGCTGGCAGCTTCAGGGAAAGTCCGCGATGGAATAGTAACAATTGCCGGAAAAGCACTCACTTCCTTACATACCGCTAAACCGCCATATATCAAACGGGTGGTCACAATTACGTTATTAACATACTCAATACTCATTGCATCGGTAACAAGCCCGGTGTTAAGCCTTGCAGCCACTTGCGCTGCAAGATCCTTGCCGCGCATGGTGGCCCCGACCAAAACTACACTTGCCTCTTCCCGTGCTAATATATCTGCAATAGCAGCGGCATAGCTTTCTGGCCAAGGATTCGTACCTGTAAGCACATATACGTTGTCGGCACCGGCATTAGCAAAATCTTGTGCGTCTTCATTGGTTATGGTTATTACATTGACAGGCTGCTGCATGGCCTGTTTTAACTCCAGGCCTGCGGATAACAGCTGTCTGGCAATAACACTAGCTTCAGAATAAATCCAAATTCCTGGCATGATTAAACCTACCCCTTTCCTTTAGCACAGACCCTCTTGGGTAAGGCTGGCAACTAGTTTAGCGACATTATCAGCCTGATTGGCTTCTTTGAATATGATCTTTTTCCGATCCATGCTATAGCCTTTGAGGTCAACGCAGCTCACTTTGGGCAGCAATTGTTCAGCGGCAAGGCCTAAGTCGGCCATTTTAATCTCTTCCGATGGTTTTTTAGCAGCTGCCATCACTTGCTTTAATCCAGGTATACGGGGTTTGTTAATTTCCGGTAATACACTGATTATGGCCGGACCGATTACCGTTACTTCTTCGGTACAATCACCCAGTTTACGGACAGCTACAATGCGTCCGTCAGCGACGGTAAGCTGCTGAACAAACGTAATGGCCGGAACCCCAAGCAAAACAGCCAGCCGGGAGGCAGTCTGCTGGCTATAAGAGTCAGAACTGCCTTCACCACAAAGAATCAGGTCAAATGTCCCAATTTTTTTGATGGCAGCCGCCAGTACATTGGCGGTTACAAACGCATCCGCCTGTTTGGCAGTTTCATCACCAATCCAGTACACTTTATCCAGCCCTCTGGATAATGCATCTTTTAGGGATTGTTTGGTTGCTGCAGTGCCAAAAGTAAGGGCTTCTACACTCACACCATGCTGTTCCGCTAACTGCACACCCGCTTCTATGGCATTTTTATCATAATCACTGATTTTATATTTGGCCCTACCGGTGTCGAGCGACAAATCACTCGCTATTTTAATATCTTGTTCGTCCAATACCCACTTGTAGCAGACAAGAAGCTTTTGCATGGTTTACTCCTTTCTCTATACAGAAGAGCCTCTCTCCTGGTCATATCCTAGTAAATAATCTGTCGTATCATGCCAGCAGGTTACCGGCAATAATTTTTTCTGGGAAATCCAAGGAACTATTTTTAAGAATTACACCTTTGACGTCACGGTAAAGCCGGGATGCCGGCATTTCCTGACTGTACCCATAACCGCCTTCGATTTGAATTACGTCTATGAGTGCACTTTGCCCGATACGGGCAGCAAATAGTTTGATGATTGCCGCTTCATTGACAAATAGGTCACCTTGTTCCAGTAAGTTTGCAGCATCATAAACAGCCAGGCGTAACAGGTGAATGTTGGCTGCCATATCTGCCAACATGTTTTGGATGGCCGGAAAACTGGAAATCGGCCGGCGAAACTGAATGCGCTGCTTGCTGTATTTCACAGCATCATCCATAGCCGCCTGAGCAATTCCCAGCACCATGGCGCCCTCGGCTATTGCAGCCGCAGCCTGTGCTTCAGCAGCAATAGCTAGTCCCATTCCTTCGGTTCCTAAGAGATTTGCTGCCGGTATTGTTACATTGTTAAATGCTAATTCAACTGACTGGCAGCCCCGTAAACCCATGTTGTCAATCTTGCGCACCACTGACAGACCTGCCGCACTGCCGTCTACAATAAATGCGCTCAGTCCTTGCGAACCAGCCTCTGGATTAGTCTGGGCAACTACGATATATACACCGGCGACACCACCATTGGCAACATAGCATTTACGGCCATTTAACACGTAGCTATCGCCCTCTTTTTGGGCAACCACTTTATGTTCCCCGACACCAAGAGCCGCACGTGGCTCATACAGAGCAAAAGCCCCCAGTTTTTCCCCCTGACACAAAGCCGCCAAGTAAGTTTTCTTTTGTTCATCAGAACCCCAGCGGCTAAGGCTGTATGCCGCCAGCGAGGCATGGTTGACAAGAATGGCAGCCACTGCACCGCTTACTCGGGCTATTTCTTCAACAATTAAGGTGTAACTAAGATAACCAGCCTCAGCACCACCAAATTCAGCCGGCATAAAAATACCGAAAAAATCCTGTTCCACCATTTTGGCGACAATATTGGCCGGATGTTCACCTGTATGATCAATTTCAGCAGCTAACGGTGCGATATACTCTTGGGCAAACTCCCTGGCATTCTGCTGAATAAGCTGTTGTTCTTCTGTTAATACATAACCCATGCGTTACCCTCCTTTTCTGTATGCGCTTAATCTATGAATTAAGCAAAATGCCGGATATTACAATCCGTTGAACCTGATTGGTGCCTTCATATATTTGTGTAACCTTTGCATCTCGCATGAGCTTTTCTACGATAGAATCTTTAGAATAGCCATACTGTCCCATAAGTTCCACGGCATCAGCAGTCACCCGCATGGCCGTATCGGTGGCAAAGGTTTTTGCCATGGCAGCTTCTTTGGTATATGGCACGCCTGCCTCCTTCAGGCGTAACGCATTACGCACTAGCTGTCTGGCAGCCTCTATCTGGGTAGCCATATCGGCTAGCTTAAAGGCAACTGTCTGATGGTTAGCAATCGGCTTGCCATTAATATCCAGATATTCTTTGGCAAATTTTACAGCTTCATCTAGCGCCCGCCGGGCAACACCAACAGCTAGTGAAGCGACTATTGGTCGTGCCATATCCAGCGTTTTCATGGCCAACTTCATGCCTTCGCCTTCTTTTCCCAGAAGATGTGACTTCGGGACTCTAACATTTTTCAATAACAATTCTACGGTGTTAGAACTGCGAATTCCCATTTTGTGCTCAACAGCACCAACAATGACCCCTTCCCGCTCTTTCTCAACGATAAAAGCGCTTAGCCCTTTAGCTCCTTTGCTTGGATCTGTGGACGCAAACACCACCATAATATCGGCATAACCACAGGTAGTAGCAAAACATTTGGTTCCATTGATAACCCATTCATCCCCATCCAGTTTGGCAACAGTGGAACAAGCCCCAGCATCAGACCCCGCCCCTGGTTCAGTCAGGGCAAAACCACCCATGCCACCGTTTACCAGACGACCATAATATAATTTTTTCTGTTCGTCAGTACCAGCTATGGCCAATGGATAAGAACTTAATCCATTGCCGCCAAGAGTGGTAGCAAAAGCCGCACAACCATAGCCCCATTCTTCGGCGACCAAAGACTGGGTAACTGAATCATAACCAGGACCGCCATATTCCTTGGGAACTGCCATGCAGTGAAGACCGGCTTTTTTCACTTCTGCCAATATGAATTCATGAAATTCACCTTTTTCATCCCACTCGCGGTCTACAGGGATAATATGTTTTGCCGTAAACTCCCGGGCTAACTGTTGTATTTTTTGCTGTTCAGGTGTAAGCGACATGTCAACCATCATCATCAACCTTTCATTTTGGCTTCTAAAATCTGCTTAAGCTGACCCCATTTGGGCTGGAAAATTCCGCTCGGCATAGTTTTTAGGTTAGGAGATATAACAGGCTTAAAATCCATAAGCGCTAATACATCTTTTTCCAAATCAATTCCGGGGGCAATCTCGGTGAGGGTTACCTGTCCATTTTCCAATACAAATACGGCACGTTCGGTTACATACACAACCGGTTGCTGTACCTTGGCGGCATATTTACCACTAAAGGTAATTTGCTCAACCGTGTCAATAAACTTCTTGTTTTTGCCTTCTTTAACTATGACTAGCTTGCCATCCTGGCAGGTAACTTCCAGTCCGCCGGCTGTAAATGAACCACAATACACGACTTTTTTGGAGTTTTGCGTAATATTAATAAACCCGCCGCAGCCCATCGGACGACCTTTAAACTTGCTGACATTCACATTTCCTTCTTTGTCGGTTTGAGCAAGTCCTAAGAAAGCCACATCTATGCCGCCGCCATCATAAAAGTCAAATTGCGAATGATGCTCGACTACCGCTTGCGCATTATAAGCCTGTCCAAAGTGTGGCAGACTTGCCGGCACACCACCTATTCCGCCTGCCTCAGTTGTCAGCGTCATCATGTCTGCAACATTCTCCTCGGCGGCAATAGCGGCTACATCACTGGGAATACCTACCCCCAAATTAACAACGGTGTTGGGAGCCAATTCCATAGCAGCGCGTCGGGCTATGATTTTGCGCTCGTCAAGTGGCAATTCGGGAATACTGGTAAGCGGTACTTTGATATCGCCGGAAAAAGCCGGGTTAAAGTATACGCCTTCTGTTTGCCAACAGCATTCCTGTTTGGTAGCAATCACAATATAATCTACGAGAATTCCGGGGACTTTTACTTGCTTAGGATGGAGAGAACCTGATTTCGCCAGATATTCAGCCTGTACAATAACAATGCCGCCAGAGTTTTTAGCAGCTTGGGCGAGTGGCAGGGCTTCCATCAATACCCCCTCATTTTCCATAGTAAGATTACCGTCTTCATCTACTGTTGTTCCGCGGATAAGAGCCACATGAATTGGGAAGGTTTTATAGAAAAGCCATTCCTCACCTTCAAACTCAACAACTTTGACAATATCCTCAGTAGTACATGAGTTCATTTTTGCGCCATCAACCCGCGGATCTACAAAGGTCCCCAGTCCGACTTTGGTAATCAGCCCTGGACGTTTAGCTGCAATTTCACGGTATAACTGGACGATAACCCCTTGGGGCAAGCAGTAGGCTTCCATTTTATTCTCAGCCAGTAATTTGGACATGCCGGCGGAGGAACCAATATGGGCACCAATCCATCTTTTGACAAGCCCCTCTTTACCCAACCGAGTAGTCCCACGTTCTTTCCAGTCACCAATGGCTGACGCGTGCATCAGGGTTATATGTCTGGGATGACCAGTTTCTAAAAATCTCTTTTCGATCGCCTGGGCGACCTCTTCGGCCCAGGCAGCAAGCCCAAAACCGGTTGCAGCTACTGTCACACCGTCTTGAATCAAAGCCGCCGCCTGGTCGGCAGTAATAATTTTTGACATAATAAGTACTCCTTTCTATATAAAACTGATTTCAATAGTGATATATTGCAAAATTAATGCCAACTTCAAAAAAAACCTAAACCACTGCAGATACAAGCCTACTGACACCAACCATCTCCATACATCCCCCATAACAAGTACCAATATTGCGACAGTTATTAACATTTTGAAAAATACATGTACCTAAATCGGTACATGTATTGGGAGGCTTACAGTATGATTTATGTATGATTCATATCGCCAAAACAAAAAACAAGCTGAATAGTACAGTTATCCTGCACCATTCAGCTTATTTTTTAGCCATCGCATACCTTACGATATGTTATGAGTATTTTTATCTTCCTGCTCAAAGGCTTTGAGCTTCCGGTATAAAACGGTACGATAAATTCCCAGTTTTTCGGCTGCATCACCGATTTTACCGTTACACTGATTCAACACTTGGTAAATATACTGCTTTTCTAACGATTTCATTACTTCTTTTAATGTCCCGTTAAGCCCAGTTACTTGCAAATGCCCCACCTTGGGTTTACAGGTTGCCATGCGCTGCTCAAGCTCAAAAAACTCTGTCGAGTAATTTTGCAAGCTGTTAATCACCAGACGTTCCATAACATTTCTTAGTTCGCGCACATTTCCCGGCCAATTATGTTTATACAGGGATTGAATGGTGTCTGGATCCATTTCAATGTCTACATCGTATTTCTTCTTAAACTCTTCGAAAAATTTTAAAGCCAATACAATCATATCTTCCGGCCGTTCCCTGAGTGGCGGTATCTGAATAGGTATCACATTCAGTCGGTAAAACAAATCAGCTCGAAAACTTCCCTCCTGAGTCATTTTGTGCAAATCTTTATGAGTGGCAGCAATTAGTCTAAAATCCAGTTTCCGGTCAACATAACTGCCTAACCGCCGTACTTCACGGGTTTCCAGCACCCGGAGTAGTTTTGACTGAAGTGGCAGCGGCAATTCAGCAATTTCATCCAAAAATAACGTACCACGATGAGCAGCCTCAAAAAGTCCAATTTTTCCTTCACTACTAGCACCAGTGAAAGCGCCTTTTTCATAGCCAAATAATTCAGATTCCACCAGATGATCAGGCAATGTAGCACAATTTATGGCAATGAAGGCTTCGCCAGAACGCTTGCTGTGACGATGAAGATATTTTGCTAAAATTTCCTTACCTGTCCCGGACTCTCCGTATAATACTACCGTACTATCTGTCTGAGCAACCGCATGAGCTTTTAATAATAGCTCTTTCATAACCTTGCTCTCAGCCACAATCGTTTCTTTATCGAGTACATAGCTTCTCAAATATTCCATTTCTCTTTTGCGGCGATTGCGATACTCTCTTTCTTCCGTACTCATAGGCTTTTCCTCTGCTTCTGCCGGCCTGCCTGTAGTCAATACCAGGATCACATTGCCTTCATCGTCCATAATCGGTGTACTGGTAGATATCTGTCTAATACCCAACTTAGTTACCAGCTCACCTTTTACCACACATTTCGTTGCAGCAGCCTCTATCGCGTAAGATTTGGTATAGTACCCTTTAGCAACAAGATCACGAACATTTGACTTTAGCAGTTGATCCAGTGATATATCTAAAGTCAAGGCTGTCGTGGAATTGGACAATAATACATTTCCATGACGATCTGTAACAAATATCGGATCAGGCAGATTGTCAAAGATCAGGTCCAAATTCTGTTTGGCCAGTTGATAACTATGCCTCGTCTTTTTTTTACTGCGTGGCATAGAACTACCTCCTTTTAGTCCCCAAAGATCTGCTGCATGAGGGAATATGCGCGTGAGATTTCGATTATTCACTCAGTTATAAATAATACAGCTTTCTTAAAAAAATCAATCCTAAAACAGTGCAAAACAGTCCCACCAATGTGAAACTGTTTTGCAAAATAGTCAATCCATTAATTATAGCGACCGTATTTCTCCACTGCAGCAAAGAAGGCATCAACATTTTCCCGCTTGGCATTCATTGGCAAGTTACAACCGGATGAATAAATCAGCCCTTCCCCATTGCGGAAGGTAGTAATTAATTTTTTCGCGTATTCGTCAAGTTCACTGGGGGAAGCCACAGTAAATAAAGCCGGACTTACGTCTCCTTTGATAGCGCAGTGTCCTTTTAATATCTCATGAGCTTTAAATATGTCTGTTGCACTATCTAGTTCAAGAACAAATTTAGCCTTGGGCAAGTCAAGGAAGTATTCGAGGTTTTTGGTCCAGTCAGCATCAAAATGCAGAATCGGAACAATATTCTTTTCAACCAGCCGCTCAACCATAACTTTTAGTTGTGGCCAAACAAACCGTTCAAAGTTTTTCTTGTTAATGAATTGACCGGCCCCTCTTACTCCGCCGATAAACACCCGGTTTATCCCGGTTGCCTTGACAGCTGCCTCACAGCCGGCAATAATCGCATCATTAACTATCCACAGCATTTCTTCGACCTGATCGCCGATTTGATACATATCTTTATAAAAACGTTCCATAGAACGACAGATGGACAACGCATCAAATGGCAGCGTCCCCATAATAGCTCCCCAAGTTAAGCTCTGACCGCGTGCCACACTGCGATTAATCTCATCTTGGCGGAGTTTTGCCATTTCCTGCTGACCTGCAAGAACTTCCTCACGGCTTACGTTATGAATTCTTTCAAGAAAAGTTAAGCGATACTCAACCCAACCTTTTTCTTTAAGCAAGGCGTAATCTTCTCGAGTCATTGCCTCATATTCGTGAATTTGATATTGGGCATTGTCATCCAATTCTTTACCAGGCATTCTAAATTGTCCCGGACCGCATTTGGTAGCTACATGCCCAATTCTGCCATGCAGCATATAGGCATTACTATCCCATACCGGATAATCTTCCCATACCTTATGGATGGCTGCCTGGGCCTTTTCCCAGTCCCACATGAATTCTTTGTTAGTTAACCCTACATGTTGTCCTGCATATTGCTCAATAATAGGTGCACAGACTACCCTGTCCACTGGTTGAAGATTAATTGTCGCTACTAGTCTTTCTTCCGCAGTCATTACATCCTTCATTTCATCCCACTCCCTAAATATTTAAATTATCTTACATAGAGTCTGCAACCTTCTATATATCAGCCGCAGTCGCGGCTAGCCGCTGCATAGGTGCCGAGATCAGCGATTTTCTGCTACAACAGTTAATTCACGGCCATGCTCACCTGTTTTGCTGCCTCAATCACATTATTAGATCCCAGCAGGTTGGACAGCCATATCACTGACAAACGCAATGCGTAAGCCTAAAATATTTGTATATACATCTATATATTATAATAATCTGATCTGTTGCACTTGTCAATATTTTTTTGATTTTTCTTTTAATTTTATCTAAATACCATAGTTATCCTCTGTTTCTTGGGGAATGCGATGGATTTGGCACTTTGCTGACAGTAACAGAGATACAATAAAAAAGGCTACCATCTCAGGTAACCCAGTAAATTTGCAAACGCTATTTTTTGTTTGTATATGTGCTGTTATAAAAGTTATA
The DNA here is from genome assembly GCF_057736855.1 of Sporomusa sp. Lineage (NCBI taxonomy): Bacteria > Bacillati > Bacillota > Negativicutes > Selenomonadales > Sporomusaceae > Sporomusa > Sporomusa sp. The sequence goes on along the minus strand of NZ_JBYKYF010000018.1, from coordinate 10,593 downwards.
GCTTGTAATTTGGGACATACCATCCTGATTTTTGCATATATCGCTGATAGTAACAGGATTTCCCGGTTCCAATACTAAAAACTCCTCATCCCAGGGGCCTGTCAGCAGTTTATGGAATAAACGCAGGGAACCATGCACCACTTCATGCTGCATGGCAAGTTGTTCAGCAAATGCTTGTGTTTTCGGCAATACTTCTTCTAACGAATAAGCCCCGGTATCAATCAGCATAAACCGCTTATAGTGTCCAAGCATAATTTTCATAATTTTCTCGGCTCTAGCCTGTCCATACCGTTTAATACACCGTTCATATTCGCGCAGTAAATTATTTTCATAGTCAAGCCAGCCCTTGGTTAAAAAATAGGTTCCCATTTCTTTGGATATCTGTTTTCTGGCCTCACAAGAACCTAAAAGTAACGGAATACAATCATCCACCTTGGGCATTACGAGTTTAGCCTTATCGGATGTAATGCCCAGCAAACTATTGCCGCAATATCCAAACACTAACAATATCGCATCAATATTATCAATTCGATTGATTTCTTCTTGAATTCTTTTACGTAATAATTCCGGTGTATCATGCAGCCCTGATTCAATATAAATAATAGGAAAAGTTACACCAGTTTCCTTAATGGCCAGTGTAAGCTCATCTCTGAGAGTCTGACAAGCCAATATCGCCGTCTTCATCCTATGCCCCTTCCTTTGTACTCTATACGATCTGCTTATTGGCAACTAGGATAGTCCGGCAGAGTTCTGCAACTTTGGTACAATCTGTCGCCCAATAGTCAGCCCCTGTGTACTTTCTCACACTTTCGTTTACCAGGCCGCCGATAATAACGGTAGTCTGCGAACGAAGCCCGGCTTCTTCCAAACAATCTATCGTATTCCGCATAGAATCATACGCATCGGTAATAAGTCCGGTTAAACATACAACCCGACTATTATACTTGATAACGGCCTCAACAAATTTTTTTCCAGGCACGTCTACGCCCAAATCACAAATATCAAAACCATTATACCTCATAATACCTGTTGTAATATTTTTGCCAATATCATGAATATCATTTTCTACGGTTCCAAAGATAATGGTAGGATAAATTTTGCGCGTGGAAACCACCCGGTCCTGGCTAACCAGTTCCAGCACATCCTTAAATATTTCGGAAGCCATAATCAGATCTGACAGAAAATACTCGCCTTTGCTATATAACTCGCCTACCCGCTCAGTGCCTTGCCGAATTTCTTCCAACAGAACATAGGGATTAATCCCCATTTTAAGTCCTTGCTTCACAAGATTGATAACCATGGCCTCATCCAACCTGGCCATAGCGCCAACAAGCATTTTCTGGATCTTTAGCATATATCATAACCTCCTTGAAAGCGGATAGGAAGTAGCCTTTAATTCAAACCGGTCTTTATGACAAAACATAACTGAGACTCCCAGCAGTGTATCATCTTTCGCATAAATAACCTGTTTTATCACCAAAGCGGGTATAGCTTCATCTGTCTCTAGTAATTTTGCTTGCTCGGCTGACAATGTGGCAACCGATATCACAACATCATTACGAACTGGCACACTTTCTTGATGTTTAGCAACCAATTCTGGGAAATCAGCATACTCTAACTGCGTTTCTAATAGCGGCTTACCTTT